>JAIBAP010000094.1 GCA_019695115.1 Caldilineales bacterium
GTATAGTCTCTCGTACGGCGGTTGGCATGGTTCTCTCCTTGCAGGAGCTTGTGGGAATGGTTTCCTGCAATCATGAACCATCCAGCCGCCTTTGTCACGTCAGCACTTAGCGGAAACTAAAGTTTACCTGATCTACGAAAGCGGTGGGTGGCAGGCGACGCCTGACCGATGGGATGAAGTCTCGGTCCCGCCGTCGCGCGGCCAGCCTCCGGCAGGATTGCGAACGCCGGTGCGCGGTTTTGGCTGGGTTTGGGGCACGAATGACGCCATCTTCCAACAACTGGGGTGGGCGCGGGATGACGAAAAAGGCATCTGCGTCTTGACGCAGAGCTTTGATCGGGGCCTGATCTGGCGCAGCGTGCGGGCCAATTGTGGAGACTACAATTTCGCCAACGAGCCTGGATTCAGCCAGCTTTTCTACAGGCTAAGCGGTGATGGGACATGGCAGCGGTTCTAATGCCCCGGTGCATTTGTCTATGACCGATCTCATCGGCAAAACCCTCGGCCAATACCAAATCCTGCGCGAGATCGGGCGCGGGGGCATGGCGGTCGTCTACGAAGCGGAGCAGCCGCTGTTGGGGCGTACTGTCGCCATCAAGGTCCTGCCGCCCGAGTTTACCTTCGACAAGACATTTGTGCAGCGCTTCCTGCACGAAGGTCGCGCCGCCGCCCGATTGAAGCATCCGCATGTCGTCAGTATCTTCGATGTTGGAGAGCAGCATGGGGTGTACTACATCGTCATGGAGAAGCTGGAGGGCGAGTCGCTGCACAGCCTGATCCGGCGGACGGGGCGACTGCCGTTGCCGCGGGCGTCTTTCATCCTGGCGCAGATCGCCGACGCTCTCGATTATGCGCATGCGCATGGCCTGATCCACCGCGACATCAAACCCGCCAACATCATCGTTGGGCCGGACGACCGCGCCACTCTGACCGATTTCGGCATTGTCAAGGCAGCAGAGGGGACGGCCTTGACGCAGACGGGCGCACTGATGGGCACACCCGAGTATATGTCGCCGGAGCAGGCCAGGGGCGAGGCGGCCGGGGCGTCGAGCGACCTGTACGCCCTGGGTGTCACGCTGTACGAGATGCTGGCAGGTAAGACGCCCTTTCGCGCAGATAGTCCGGTTGTCGTGCTTTACAAACAGGCGTTCGAATCGCCAACGCCAGTGCGGGCAAGCGTCCCTGATCTGCCCCCGGCCGCCGACGCCGTGCTGGCGAAAGCGCTGGCGAAGGAGCCAGCGCAGCGCTTTCGAACCGCGGGCGAGCTGGCGCGTGCCCTGGCGCACGCTGGCGCCACGGCCCCGGTGGTTGCTGCTAAGAGACCAGGGCAGGTTTCGGGCAAATGGTGGGCCGCGCCGGGAGGCCGGATCGGGTACATCCTGGTTGCAGGAGTTCTGGCGGTGACGGTGATAGCCGGTGGTTCGCTGCTGCTCAATCGGCTGTTTACCCGCTCCGATGCAGTCGTCGCGACCAGCCGTAGTGCGACGCCGAGGTCTGCTTCAGCGCAATCGGCTTGTCTCGCTTTCGAGACCATGACGCCCTTTGTTTCGGATCGCAGCGGCAAAGCCGAGATCTATTGCCTTGCGCAAAACACGACCGTGCAGATGACCCATTCGCCGGGGCCTAGCGCCAGTTGGGGGCCGGCGCCGGCGGAGAACGGTGATATTCTGTTTACCTCCGACCGCAGCGGCAAGCGCGAGATTTGGAGTTTGACGGAGGCAGGGGTCGTACAGTGGACGCACACACCGGGTGATGGGGAGAGTTGGGAGCCGGCGCCGGCAGAAAACGGCGATGTTCTGTTTACCTCCGACCGCAGCGGTAAGCGCGAGATTTGGGGTTTGACACGCGCAGGGGTGGTACAGTGGACGCACACGCCAGGGGCGGGCGAGAGTTGGGCGCCAGCACCAGCAGCGAGCGGCGATGTTTTGTTTAGCTCGGACCGGAACGGCAAGCGCGAGGTCTGGGGTTTGACAGATGCGGGGGTTGTGCAGTGGACGCATACGCCAGGAGATGGGGAGAGTTGGGGGGCCGCCGCATCGCCTGGCGGAGCCATCTTCTTCACTTCGGACCGCAGCGGTAAGCGCGAAGTCTGGGGCGTGACACAGGTCGGAGGCTTTCAATGGACGCATACGCCGGGCGCCGGTGAAAGCTGGGGGCCAGCGCCGGCAGCGAATGGCGACATCATGTTCACATCTGATCGGAACGGCAAGCCTGAGGTGTTTCGCCTGACCCAAGACGGCGTTGCTGCGGTGACGTTTACCGATGGCGAAGGAGGGTCGTTTACCGCAAGCGCGCAAGGAGATTACGAGAATGAGTGAGATCAAGCCTGGCACCGTCATCGGCGGGCGATACCGCATCGATGGCACGATCGGCGCTGGCGCCATGACCAGAGTCTACCGGGCCCTGGACATACGGTCCGGGCGCTTTGTGACGCTGAAACTCCTGGGCCTTCGGGTCGCCGATAATCAAGAGTACGCCTCCCGCTTTCGTCGTGAAGCCGAGTTGCTTTCGCGTCTCAACCATCCTGGCATCGTTCATGTCTATGAGGTTGGCGAGGATACTGCAGGGCTGTTCATTGTTCTTGAATATGTCGATGGTGTGAGCCTGGCCGAAAGACTATCAAGCCAGCCATTTCCATTACAGAGCGCGCTCGAAATCATTCGACAGGTTGCAGGCGCCCTCGATTACCTCCATGGGCACGGCATCGTCCACCGTGATATCAAGCCCAGCAACATCCTGCTGGCAAAAGACGGACGGGTGTTCCTGACGGACCTGGGCAGCGCCACCCGCCCCGGTCCTTCGATCAGTCAGATCGGGACCGTCTTGGGCACGCCTGTTTATATGTCGCCAGAGCAGGTGCGCGGGGAGCCGCTTGATTTTCGCACCGATATCTACTCGCTCGGAGTTGTCCTTTACCAACTGTTGGCGGCGCGCCTACCCTTTGAGGCCGATCGTGTCGTTGAAATACTTCATCGTGTCACACACGAGCCGCCGCCATCCCTGCGCCAATTCCGGCCGGACGTTTCGCCTGCGCTTGAGCAGGTGATATTCAAGTCGCTGGCGAAAGATCGCCACCAACGCTTCGAAAGCGCAGGCGCCTTTGCAGCGGCGATCGAGCATGCACAGGCAAGGTCTGTGCCTAGCGCGGGATCCAAACGCAGGCGAGTTTCTACGGACCGCCCACCTTCGAATGCGGCTCCGACGGAGCCGATGGCGATGGCGGCGCCAAGAGGAGAAGAGTGGAACCGATCGCCACAACCCAGCTTACGGTATCCCAAATCCTACCTTTGGGCTGCACTGGCAGGGATCATTGCCATCGCGGCCTTGTTGATGGCGCTGTTCGCTTTCGACCAGGTTTACCCCTTGGTCGTGCTGAGTGCACTCGCGATGGTCGTGGTGTCGTTCAGCGTTGCCTTTTGGCTAGCGCGCCAACGCCCGCGGCAAGGCCACGGGTTGGCAGTGCCATCTGCCTTGCCGGTCTTTCCACGGCATGAAGACGGAAGGCGTTCGGCTGAGTCCTCTCATTCTCTGGTGACGTCAGAAACGTATCCCTATCACCCTCACGACGCCGACCTGGCAAGGGTCTTGAGCCAGGCGCCGGAGATTGCGGCCTTCTTGTTGGTCCTCAATGGACCGCAACGCGGCCAACGTCTGCAACTCTTGGGGCAAAGAAGCTATATTGGCAGAGACTCGGAACTCAATCAAGTATGTATTCAGGATCTGTCCTTATCAAGACAACATGCCTGTATTGGCTTAGAAGATGGTAAATTTTTGATATATGATATGAACAGCACAAATGGAACATATGTCAATGGTATTCGCGTACAAACTAAGAATCTATATGATCGCGATGAGATCAGACTTGGCGAAACCAATCTAGTTTTTGTTAATATTGCGACTAATATCTCACACGACGCCAAGAAACGACTCAACGAGTTTGACGGCATGTGGGACGATCTGAGACGAGCAGCGCATCATGGATGACAAAGAAAGGTTCATCGAGGTATCAGAGAAGCTGGTGCGGGGACTCCTCCGAGAGGCTCTGGGCTATACTGTCGAGAGCGTGATTTCCTACTATCGCGGCATCTTCGGTTTCATGGTCGAAGCCCCTCTGCTATGGATCCGTCACTCACGATTCCCGATCCTCTTTGTTGCCTATGATGGGAGCCGTGCTGATATTCTCACCGATGTGGTCAAACAACTTGAAATGGCCAGGGCTACTGAGTTTTTTGCCCTGCTAATAGTCGTTCCAACCGAGCACGGCACCGGCAACGAAGCTGAAGAACTACGCCTAGCAGTCAATGATTCTGTTTTTCGCCACGATTTCGTCGTTTTGGACCACCAGCATTTGGCCAGCATCATTGCGTACAACAACGCACGCCGTCTTGTCGAGATAATCATCGAACAGGGTGTGGAGCTAAGCACTTTGTCGCCTTATGTCGTGCGCGGCCCCGTCCCAGCCAATATGTTCTTTGGCCGTGAACAAGAGATCAAAGAGATTTCGCAAGCAGTTGCTCAAGTGAACTACGCCCTTGTTGGAGGGCGGCGTATTGGCAAGAGTTCAATTCTGCAGAGCCTGGACCGCTTGATGACGCGCGATCCACGCTTCAGTTCCTTCTACTTGAATTGCGAAGATGCCTATGACTATGAAGGTTTTTATGGCATCTTGAACCTGCGGTTTGGCGATCGTTTTACCGATAGAACTCCGCAAACCGTACGCCATTTGCTGGGTCTTCTCAGGACTGAAACGGAGGCGAAGCATCTTATCTTTCTGTTGGATGAGGTAGACGCATTACTTGATTTCGATGCTCTTGCCAATCCTGCTGGCCAACTGTTCAGAACGTTTCGCGCGCTAGCCCATGAGCGCGCGTGCAGTTTTGTTTTTTCCGGTAGCAAGACTCTCTACCATCATCTTCACGATGCGCGTTCACCCTTCTTCAACTTCTGCAGCGATCTGACACTTGGGCCGCTGGCAGAGAAGAGCGTTGCCGAGATCGTCAGCAAGCCAATGCACCAGCTCGGGATTAAGCTCACTAATGAGGACGCCCTCATTGGCCAAATTATCGACCTGACATCCTGCCACCCCAGCCTCGTGCAGTGGCTGTGTGCACGCTTGGTGCGCGGGGCCGAACGCCGGGTCGTTGGCCAGGATGAATTGGACTTGGTGGCGTCTTCTGACGAGTTCTATCACTACTTCATAGAGACTGCGTGGGGCGATGCAACGCCGTTGGAGAAGCTGGTCAGTGTGGTGTTGAATCAGCCCGAGTTCTCCGCCGAGGAACTGTTCACTGCCGCAGCGCAGTATGGTCTTCGCAATCGTGTCGTTCTGCGCGAGGCGTTGGATATGTTGCGACTCTATTCCCTGATCGAAGCCCATCAAGGACGTTTTCGCTATGTCCTAAAACATTACCCGACTATTGTCCGGTTGGCAGAGGATGTGCCATCGCTGATTGAGTTCTGGCTGAGCCAGGTGGAGGCATAAATGTTTCAGACAGAGGGTCCACTTCATCCATCCAGCCCGCTGTTTGTAGGCCGAGCGGCTGAGATTCAAAAACTGCTGGACTGGGTCGAGCGAGCCGACTGTGTGGGAGCCGTTTCCGGCGCCCGGCAGACCGGGAAAACGAGTCTGCTCCTGCAACTGCAGCAACGAAGCCAGAACAAATACGGTTTTGTATTCATCGATCTGGAAGCGATCTACAGGGCAGACACGAAATTATGCTATAGTTTTATTTGTCGCGAAGTAAGAGAGCAATTGTCCACATATCTTCATTCTTATCACAGTATAGAGCAAGTGTGCGATAGTTCGTCATTTTTACGTTTTATTACTGAAATAGCAAATGATATGTCAATTATGCGAGTTGCCATAGTATTGGATGAAATAGGGGCATTACCAAATGATACATCACTTGTACTTGCACATACGATTCGATCGATACTTACAAGTAGGCATGTACATAAGGAATATGAGCGTTTTGAGTTTATACTTAGCGGTTCAACAGATATGAAACGTTTTACAACCGATAAAGTATCGCCGTTGCGGAACGTGATCGATTGTGTCTACGTCTCGGACCTTTCGGACGACGAGGCCGACCTGGTGTTACGCCGGGGATTCGACTTTCATCAGCTTGCTGTGCCCGAAGGTGTGCGCAGACGCATCGTCGAATGGACCAACGGCCACCCCTATCTGACACAATTGACAGGCAAATATCTGGTTGAATATTACCAGGCAACCGGGGCCGTTCCCGATGAGCATGTGGTGCAGCAGGCTGTCGACGACATCCTGGAGCAGGAAGACAGAAACCTGCCGCATGTGCGCCGGCTGCTGGACAATGGCGCACCTCAGCTTTGGAGCTACACTAAACGAATAATGGCAGGCAAACCGCCAGTTCGTTTTAGCCGCAGCAATGACCATCTGGCCGATCTGGAACTGTGTGGAGTGATTCGAGTCTTCGACGGCCATTGCCTGATTCGAAACAGAGTCTACGAGCGGGCCTTGCAAACATGGATGGGTGAGCGCAAACAACATGATGATGAACCGCAATCCGCGATTCGCAAACTGGTTTGGCATCTTGGCCGTCCGATCCGAAGCCTTTCCTCTTCACAGAAGTCTGTGTTGTTTGTCATCGTTATTACGCTCATTGTCGATACGCTGATCAACTGGACCGAAGCGCCGGGCTGGCTACGAGGCAGACCTTGGCTCTGGGGCACCGCCCTCGGTCTGGCCGTCCTGGTGTCCATCGCGATCAGCCTCATCCAGGCGCGTGGGCCGAAGCCCGATCCGACCAAAACACAGAATCAGGATAGAGATAATGACCCTGTAGTCGAGCAAGCGGAACACTGAGAAAGCGAACAACAGAAGCCAGATTCCGATCGAGGCTGCAACGCCGAGTCGAAGTGAACCTACCTATGGCTGACACCGCAATCATCCCCCCCTCCTTTCTCGACGACCTCCTCCGCAACAACGGCGTCCCCTTCCTGGGCGCGGCCGGCGAGCTTCAGAAATTGGCCACACACTTGCAGGCTGCTGGTGGACAGGCCGTGGCAACCGGGGCGGGCGCGGCTGGCGCAGCGATGGCGCGGCTGCCCGAAGTCGCCCAGCAATTCGAGCTGGCGCAGGACCGCCGCACCCTCGTCAGCCAGGTGCGCGATTGGCTGGCGGCCAATGCCGCCCAGCCCACGGCCATCCACCACCTGCTGGCCCAATTCCCCTTCACCTTCTACTTCACCACCGCCTACCACGACTTGCTGGAACAGGCGCTCACCGCCGCCGGGCGCCGTTTCGTCCGCGTCGTGCGCCAGGAAGACACCGCCTACATCGATGGCTCGGCGATCACGGTGATCAAGTTGCTCGGCGACGCCAACCAGCCCGACTCACTGGTGCTGACCGAGAAAGACTACCTCACCTTCCTCGACCGCTCGCCCCTGCTGGCCGATGTGGTGCGTTCCACCCTGGCCTGTCGCGCCCTGCTCTTCCTCGATTACGACCTGGCCGACGCCGAACTGCGCCGCCTTTTCTTCCAGGTCGTGCGCGGGCAAA
Source organism: Caldilineales bacterium (assembly GCA_019695115.1). Taxonomy (GTDB): domain Bacteria; phylum Chloroflexota; class Anaerolineae; order J102; family J102; genus SSF26. Next base: position 7,538 of record JAIBAP010000094.1, read on the forward strand.
GCGTGCAGAGGCGCTCGGCCTATGCCGTCTGGCCCCAGCCAGACGAGAACCAGCGCCGCTTCTGGGCGGCAGAAAACCTGCAATTCATCGCCGCCGAGCCGGTCGCCTTTTTGCAAGACTTGCACCGGGAGCTGGCCCGCCGCGCCCCGTCTTCCCAGCCCACCCTTACCCCGCCCGTTCCTCCCCTCGCCCGCCGTCCCTTCCGCTTCCTCGATGCCTACGATGCGGCGGACGCCGACCTCTTTGCCGGCCGCCAGCAGGAGAGCACGCTCCTCAGCCAGAAAACCCTGGCCCACCGGCTGGTCGTGCTCACCGGCGCTTCGGGCACGGGCAAGACCTCTTTGGTGCAGGCGGGGGTGGGGCCGCGACTGGCTGCCGAGGGTTGGCGCACACTGGTCATCCGGCCGCTGGGCGATCCGCTGGCGGCCATGCAGCGCGGCCTGGCGCCCCTGGCCGGTGATCTGCCCCCCGACGCCGCTCTGATCGAACGTTTACGCCGCGCCGAAGCTGCTTCCAAAGAGCGACTCGTGCTCGTGCTCGACCAATTCGAGGAATTCTTCACCCGGCTCGGTGCGGATGCCCAGGCGTCATTCGTTTCCCAACTGGCGCCGTGTTTGAGCCAGGATGATATCGATACGCGCTTCGTCCTCAGCCTGCGCGATGACTATTTCCTGCGTCTGGGATCTCTGGAAAACCAGTTGCCCGACGTTTTCCGCAATGTCTTCATCTTGCAGCGCCTGACCCGCGACCAGGCCATCGCCGCCGTAGTGGAGCCGCTACGCCGCCTTGGGATCGAGATCGAGGAGGGGCTGGCGCGGCGCATCGCCGGCGACCTGGACAAGGAGGGCGTGGACCCGCCGCAATTGCAGATCGTCTGCGACCGGCTCTACGATGACATGTTGGCGCAAGGCCGCCAACGCATCGACAATAGCGACTACGAACGTCTGGGCGGCATCGCCGAGTTGCTGCCGGCCTATCTCAGCGATGTCCTGGCTCGTCTCCCTCAGGGCCGGCCGGTGTTGGAGACGCTGGTGGGCGACGGCGGGCTGCGGGCGACGCGGTCGCTGGCCGACATCCAGCAACGAGTGCGCGAGGCTGCGCCCGATCTGCCATCCATCCTCGAAAAGCTGATCGAGGCGCGTCTGGTGCGCGGGGTGAGCGCAAACGAGGCGCTGCACTATGAGTTGGTGCATGATGTGTTGGCTGCTGAGATCTGGAAGTGGCTGAGCGAGGGCGCGCGCGAGGCCGAGCGGGCGCGCGGCCTCCTCGAACGGGGGCTGTCCGACTGGCAGACCTCGCAGGCACTGTTCGACGCCCAACGATTGGACTTCGTCGCCGCGCGTTGGCCCTTCCTCGATGCCGTCGCCCCCGAAACCCAGTCTCTGCTGCTGCGCAGCGCCGTGCGGCTGGGGCATGACATCCCGCGCTGGCTCGAACGGGTGAAAGCCGCCGACTTACAAGCTCAGGTGCTTTTCGACCTCAGCGCCGATCCCGATGCGGCGACGCGGGCGCGGGTGGTGGAGCGGTTGGCCAACCTGCCTGCCCAGGGCGAGGACAAGGCTCTGGCCATCCTGCAAAACGCCGCCCTTGCCGATCCTGAGGTCGAGGTGCGGCGAACGGCAACGCTGGCCTTGCGCGCTCGGCAGGGTGATGCTGCTGTCGCCTTCTTGTCCACAGAAGCCCAAACCGGCGAGGCGCCGGCCCGTCCACGGGCAGTTCAGGACCTGGCCTTCCTCAGTGATGCTCGACTGCTCGGCAAGGCCCGCATCCCTGGCAGCTTGCGTTGGCGAGTGGCGGCAGGGGTGGCGCGGTTGCGGCTGGTGCGGCATTGGCCGCGCTGGGGGTGGCGCATGGTGGGCGGGCTGGGCGGCGGCGCCCTGGGCTTTGCGCTGGGTTTCAGTCTACTCTACCTTTTGAGCGGTCAGCCCCGCCTGGTGTCCTATGTAGCAACCTATACCCTTCCCTTTGGCGCCATCACAGGTTTGCTGCTGGCCGCAGGCATTGCTTTGGCGGCGGCCCTGGCCGACGGCGATCAGCTTGTTCCACGGCTTTCTGGCGGCCTGATTGGAGGGATGGCAGGGTTTGCCCTGGGGTTGCATCTATGGCAGCAAGCATTTGGGACGACGGTCAACCAACGGTTCTGGCCGGCAGGGTTGTTGGTGGGCGCGCTGGTAGGGGCCGCTTTGGGAGGCGCCGGCCTCGGTGCAAGACGCAGCATCCTGCAAGTTCTGGCGGGGGTGATCGTTGGCGCCGTCGGCTTCGGGGCAGCGGCTGCGCTGCAACTGCTTGGCTGGCCGCTCTTGTGGGCGATCTTGATGGGTTGCATCTGTGGTGGTATGATTGGCTCAGGTCTGTACTGGGCTGACAGGCGCTCGCGGCAGTCATAATCGAACTCCGTTCCCCCAGGCACTCGAGGAGGCAACCAATGCGCTTCCGAACCATGGTTGTTTGGATGGCCGTCATGGCCGTATCGTTCGCTATAGGATCGACGGCTGTGTTGGCGCGCTCGGCGACCAGCCCGTTTCTCAGCACCGTCACCACCGTTGCATCTCAGGCGGGCGACAACGCCGACCTGAGCATCGAACGGGCCGCCGTCATTGTTGGGGCTGATTGTTCACTGGCCGCGCCTGCGCCCGAAGCTGTAGATGGGCAGGCGGTTTCGATAGGCAGTAATGTGATCACCGACGGACTGGGACGGGCGCGCATTGGCTTTGCAGATGGGAACGGCGTCATGCTCTATCATGATTCGTGCCTACAGTTGACGGGCAACGGGCGCTTGATATTGTTCAAAGGAACGCTGGCAACTCAGAGGAGCCAGGGGGGCATATCGGTTACGGCTGGCAATGCGGCCATCGAGGCCAATGGCCGCGTTCTGATCCATCTTTTTCCCGAACGCGGGTTATGGGTGCTGGTGCAGGAGGGGAAAGCAACTGTCGATGCCGATGGCGAGCAGGTGTCACTCACATCCAATCAGCAAACCTGGATGGAGCCGGGCGGGACGTTGGTAGGAGCCAAGCCGAACGAACGTGATGTCGTGGGCGACCGTTTCTTCCTCATCGATGATCTGACCAATGACCTTCTCCAGGACGCCGACTTTCTCGTTCCACCCTCCAGCACGCGCCCATCGGGGATTCCGTGGGGTTTGGTCATCGCCCTGGCAATTGTAGCCGGCGGGGCAGGCGCTATCGCCATCCTGAGCCGGCGGCGCGGCGTTGGCTCAGGCGGTCGAGAAGCCGCGGGCAGTGCGGGCGAGGTCGTGGGTCTGCGTCCCGTGCACGGAGGCGGCTTTGGCGACCTCATTCCACTTCACAAAGGCGGCCTGACCATCGGGCGAGCGCCAAACAACAGTCTGGTGCTCAACGACAACCGCGTCTCAGCCCGCCACGCACGCATCCTTGCCCGCCCAGATGGCTATTACCTCGAGGATTTGCAGAGCACCAACGGCACTTTTGTCGATGGTCAGCGGGTGAGCCGCCGGCCGCTTCAGCATGGCGACGTGATTCGCTTCGATCGATATCAGTTCGTCTTCCAGCGCGGCCCTCATACACCGGCCCCACACGAGGCCCCACCCTCGCCGCCCTCTCCCCAGCCTGTGTCGCGAGCAGGCGTCCGGCTGCAAGGAGGCAGCGAACCTGGGAATTTCGTGCCTGTGGATCGCGATGGTCTGACTCTGGGCCGAGAAGCAAGCAACGATGTGGTGTTGCACGATTCTCAAGCTTCGGCGCATCATGCTCGCATCGTCGCCACCGAAAAAGGTTTCTTCATCGAGGATCTGGGCAGCACCAACGGCACCTTCGTTCAGGGCCAACGGGTGACGCGCCAGCCACTGCAAGGCGGCGAGGTGATCCAGCTTGGCCAGTCGAAGTTGGTGTTCGAGGTCAGCCGCTAGAGGCGAGCGCAAGTTGCGCGTCGATCTGTCGCCACCTATGTTTCTGCTTCAGGAGACCAGCGAATGAACGGGAAGCGATGTGCCTTAGCCCTGGCGATGTTGGCAGCCGCCCTGCTACTGATGGGATGTGGCGCTGCTGAACCAACGCCTGTTGGCCCGGTGGATCTCTATACGCGAAGAACGTTGGTGCGATACGACCGCACCCAAGCCGGCCAGGGGCAGGGATCGACTCTGCAAGCTGAAAGCCTCGATCTGAACGACGCCGTCACCGTGGACGATAGCGGTCAAGCGCGGTTGGCCTTCGAGGATTTCTTGGTGGTGGATATCTTCCGCGATTCTGATTTGCGCATCGAGGGTCTATCCGCACCCGACGCGCCGCCCGCCTATCGCCTGCGGTTGGAGGGTGGAACCATCAGCGGGACGACCGATGCCCAGTCGTTGGCAGAGGAGCGGGTGGAGCCAGAGGTGCGTATCGATACGAAATGGGCGGTCATCCGCAAGAAAGGAACGGTATTCATCATCCACTTTGACAAAGCCTCCGAACAGACCTGGGTCGTGGTCAAGCGGGGCGCGATGAGTGTGACGGCGGCGGGGAAAGAGGTGCTTGTGGAAGGGGGGCAGCAGACCTGGGTGGAGCCGGGCAAGGCGCCCATCGACCCCATCCCCGCCTGTCGCAACCTGGTGGGTAGCCGCTTTCCCCTGATCGACGCGCTGACCAACGATGTCCTCCCTGATTTGGAGTGGCTCTGCAATGACTCGACCCTGACAGGCTCGACGCCAACCATCGCTGCTCCCTCGCCTACGCCGACGCCCACCTTGCGGCCTTTACCGCAGCCGACTGCGACGCCCCGGCCTCCCACGCCCACACCGCTGCCAACCGGGACGCCTTACGCCAGTATCTTCGCCAACCCTGGCGTCATCCAGGCTTGCACTTGCACCAACCTGGGCTGGGACGCGGGCAATGTGACCTCGGTCACACTCGATGGCGCCACCGTCGGTCTGAAGGGCAACCGCCAGGAGTGTCCTGCTGATTCGCGCTACTACAACCTGCAGGCTATTGATCCGAATGGGAGATCCATCGATGCCAGCACGAACGTACAGGTTCTGAAACCATTCATCAACTTTGGTTCGGACTCGTCCACTGTTACTTATTACATTGACCCATGTGCAAACTTGTACTGGGACACAGAGAATGTCCTGAGCGTTTCCCTTGGTGGAGAGAATGTAAGCCAACATGGCAATCGAGATGTGTGTCCGACCTCGACTACAACCTATAATCTCCATGTTACAACGACTTGCGGCGCCGAAGATCGGTCTGTTACCATCGAGGCGATAGGGTTTGACAGCGACGGATCAGCTATCAGCCAAACGTTATCGAGTCCTTTGTCAGCCATGACTTCTGTGACGCGAGGGTATGGTGAATGATCTTTTCGGATAGCTCTCCCCTTTTGCAGGAAGCCCTGCCGGAGTTCCATTGAATGCAGCAGAGACTCGTACTTAGATTGTCACTGATCTTAGCAGGCGTGGGTCTGTTGCTCACCGGGTGCGGAGGCAATGCACCTGCGCAGACGCCATCCGGTCCGGTCAATCTCTACACACACAATGTGCAGGTCAGTTATCAGCGGTCGGGGAGCGACGTACAGGAAACTTCGACGCTGGTGGAGCAGAAGCTCAACAAAAACGACGCCGTGACGGTGGATTCGACCGGCCGCGCCCATCTGACCTTCCAGGACTTCCTGGCAGTGGATATCTTCCGCGATTCCGATCTACGCATCGAGGCGCTTTCCGAACCGGCCGGACCGGCTGCACCGGGCGCCCTTCAGTTTCGCCTGGCCGGAGGTACGATCAGTGGCATGGCTGATCCACAGCAACTGGCAGGAGAACGAGTGAAGCCGGAGGTGCGCATCGATACGAAATGGGCCGTGATCCGCGACATCGATACGGCGTTCATCATTCACTATGATCGAGCCTCCGAACAGACCTGGGTGGTGGTCAAGCGCGGAGCCATGGGTGTGAGGGGAGCGGGCAAGGAGGTGATCGTGAAAGGCGGGCAGCAGACCTGGGTGGAGCCGGGCAAGGCGCCCATCAACCCCATCCCCGCCTGCCGCAACCTGGTGGGCGATCGTTTCCCCCTGATTGATGACCTGACCAACGACGTTCTCCCTGACCTGGACTGGCTTTGCACCGATTCCGCTATGCTAGCCGCCCCTACTACTTCGAAGCCTGTTCCACCCACGTCCACGATTGCGCCGCCACCCACGAAAACGCCGACGGCAACGCCGCGGCCACCCACGTCCACACCGCCTCCCACCCTGACTCCCTACGCCAACTTCATCGTCGACCCACCCTCGATCCAGGCCTGCGCCTGCACCAATCTGCGGTGGGATGCGGGCAATGTTGCTTCCGTTGCCATCGACGGCGCTGCGGTTCCCGCTCAGGGCAGCCGGCAGGAGTGCCCCTCGTCGACGACGACCTACAATTTGCGCGCTGTGACCGCCAAAGGCGCCGCCATCGACCGGAGCGCCAGCGTGCAGGTTTTGCAGCCGAGCATCGACTTTCGCGCTGACTCGACCTCGCTCTCCTCTCCCGGCGAGTGTACGACGTTGCGTTGGGATGTGGAGAACGTGCGGAGTGTCTATCTTGATGATCAGGGTGTGGCCGGGCATAGCAACCGCCTGGTGTGCCCAAGCGCGGCCACAACCTATCAATTGCGCGTGGACACCGCCTGTGGCGCCATCGAACGCTATGTGACCGTTCAGGCGTTTTCCGATACGGTGGGGCCAAGCATCAGCAATGTGAGAGCCGTGACATATAATTCAAATGGGACACTTTGCACCTATAGTCCAATCGACGTTGAAGCATTTGTTTCCGATCCGGCCGGCGTTGATCGCGTTATACTCAGTTATCGTAGAACTTCGTGCTCGTATGATAGTGGTGGTGATAGTTGTTCTTCTACGATAACTTTTGATGAAGAAATGACAAATTATGGTGGAAATCTTTATCATTATCAATTGGACTATTCTAGTAATGAAGGTTCCATCGATATTAAGGTCGAGGCATTCGATAGATACAGCAACAAGTCCGAGAGTGGGACCTACTCGTATGATGTGATCGACTGTGGTTGACCCGACTGATGGCGAGGAGAATCTGGCCTTGACTTCACCTGTTCTTGACCTCCGCCTGCAAGAAGCCCTCCAATCTCGCTCCCTGGCTCTGTTTCTCGGCGCCGACCTGGCAGAGGCGATCACCGGCCTGCCTTCACGCGCCGACCTGGCCCGACGCCTGGCCGAGCGACGAGGGCTGGACCCATCGCTGTCGCTGGCTCAGGTGACGCAACGGCTGGCGAAGGGCGGCTACCGTTTCGACTTCACTTCGCTGCTGCGCGAGGCGTTGGACACGACGGGCAAGAAGCCGCAGCCATATCATCGTTCGGTGGTCGAGTTCGTGCGCAGCAACGGGGTCGAGACTATCGTCACAACCACTTATGATGGTCTGTTGGTGGCAGCTTTTCGCGAGGCGGGCGTGGAGCTGAATAGTGTTGTCGAGGATGGCGATATGGCCTTTGCCCGCCGCGGCGTCCCCACCCTGATCCGATTGTACGGCGCCATCGATCGTCCGACCAGCCTGGTGGCGACCGAAGATGATCACTATGCCCTCTGGCGCGACCGCAATCGCGAGAACATGCTGGATGAAGTGCGGATGGCGCTCCGCCGCAACACCGTGCTCTTCCTCGGCTACAATCTGGCCGACCCTGATTTCAATTTGCTGTGGAGAGAAGTTCTCGACCGGATGGGCCGTTTTGCGGTGGGCGCGTTTGCCATCTGGCCGGGTTTGCCCGAGGACGAGGTGCAAGTGTGGCGAGATCGGCAGATCACGATGCTTGAGGCGGGAGCAGTGGGACTTCTCATCGGACCGGATGAGGTGGTCAGTCCGACGAGAGGCGATGAAGCGGGAACAAGAGAGGTTGGTGGCTGGAGTGTGGAAGGCGGCGGTACAGTCGTAGAACGGGGGTCTGCTGATGTAGGGGCGCAGTCGGCGCAAAGCAAACTGATGGCTGAACGGAAGGCCACGAAGTTGCAGGAGCTTGAAACGTACAAATTGAATCTGGCCAGGCTCGACCGTGAGGCCGCCAACTACGGGGGCAGGCCATTCGCTCCGCTTATCGTGCAGAACCAAATTCAAGAATCCGAACGCGCCATCGCTCGCATCGAAGCCGAGTCGGAGGAGATCGAGGAGGATCTGAGGCAGATGGATCAGGCGAGGGTCTCTCCCACCACCCCCACCGCCCCCTCCACATCCTTCCGCTCGATCCCATAATGCGTCACCGCCCGCAGGCGGGGGCCGCCGATGGCCAGCAGGCCCACGCCGCGCCGCCGTAACTCATCTTGCAGCTGGGTCGGGGTCAGGGTGGGGTGGTGCAACTCGAAAATCACGATATTGGTCTGCACCCGGCCGGGGTCGAGGCGGATGCCGGGGAGGCGGGCGAGGCCCTCGGCCAGCAGGCGGGCGTTGGCATGGTCCTCGGCCAGCCGCTCCACCATCTCGTCCAGGGCGACGATGCCGGCGGCAGCCATGATGCCCGCCTGGCGCATCCCCCCGCCCAGGACTTTGCGCGCCCGCCGCGCCCGGCGGATGAACTCGGCCGAGCCGCACACCACCGACCCCATCGGCGCACTCAGCCCCTTGCTCAGGCAGAACGTTACCGAATCGGCCTCGCGCACCAACTCCTTCACATCCAGGTTTTGGGCGACGGCGGCATTGAACAGGCGGGCGCCGTCGATATGCAGCCGCAGCCCGTGGCCATGGGCCAGGTCGGCCACCGCCGCCGTATAGGCGGGCGTCAGGTAGGCGCCGGAGCAGCGGTTGTGCGTGTTCTCCAGGCAGATCAGGCGAGAGACAGGGTAATGGGCGTTGTCGGGGCGGATGGCCGCCTCGATGTCGGCTAACAGCAGAGAGCCGTCGGGTTGCGTCGGGATGGGGTGCGGATAAATGCCGCCCAGTGTGGCCAGACCACCCTGTTCCATGACGAAGGTGTGGGCCTCATCCCCCACGATCGCCTCATCCCCGCGCCCGCAGTGGCTCAGCAGGCTGACCAGATTCCCTTGCGTGCCGCTGGTCACGAACAGCGCCGCCTCCTTGCCCAGGCGCTCGGCGGCCAGCGCTTCCAGCCGGTTCACGGTCGGGTCTTCGCCAAAGACATCATCGCCCACCTCGGCTGCCGCCATGGCCCGGCGCATGGCCGGCGTGGGCTGTGTGAAAGTATCGGAGCGCAGGTCGATGCGAGGGGGCATAGGCAGGAGGGTGATCCGCTAAGAACGCGAATGAACGCGAAGGGGGAAAGAAGGGTGATCCGCTAAGAACGCGAATGAACGCGAAGGAGGAAAGAAGGGTGATCCGCTAAGGACGCGAATGAACGCGAAGGAGGAGAAAAATGATCTTCGAAGAATGTGAGCAAAAGCAATACGACCAAGAACCAACAAAAACCAATCCGTGTCCTGAAAAAACTTTGCGCCCTTCGCGTCCTTCGCGGATCCCAGCCAACCTTTCATCCGTGTCAATCCGTGCCATCCGTGTCCCGAAAAAACCTTGGCGCCCTTCGCGTCCTTTGCGGATCCCAACCAACCTTTCATCCGTGTCAATCCGTGCCATCCGTGTCCCGAAAAAACCTTGGCGCCCTTTGCGTCCTTCGCGGATCCCAACCAACCTTTCATCCGTGCGAATCCGTGCCATCCGTGTCCCGAAAAAAAACCTTCGTGCCCTTCGCGTCCTTCGTGGATCCCAGCCAGCCTTTCATCCGTGCGAATCCGTGCCATCCGTGTCCCGAAAAAAACTTCGCGCCCTTCGCGTCCTTCGCGGATCCCAACCAACCTTTCATCCGTGTCAATCCGTGCCATCCGTGTCCCCAAAAACCTTCGCGACCTTCGCGTCCTTCGCGGATACCATCAATATTTCTTGACGACGGCGCTATAGGCGCTGGGCTGGCGCGACATGATGATCTGCTGCTCTTCGCGATAGCGGCGCACGGCATCGGTGTCGAAGCTGGCGATGGTATAGCCAGCGGCGGGTGCAGCGGCGTTGGGGTCAACCAGCCGGCGGAGCGCGCCCCCATCCGGGCCGATGATGCAACTCTCGCCGAAATAGCGTCGGCTGGGTTCCTCGCCCACGCGGTTGGCCGCCACCACGAACACGCCATTCTCCGCCGCCCGCGCCAGACAAAACGCCCGCCACTCCTCCTGCTGCGGCTCCTCATAGGCGGCCGGCACGCACAGGATCTCCGCCCCCGAAAGCACCAGCGAGCGCGCGGCCTCGGGGAAAGCCAGGTCCCAGCCGATCATCAGGCCCAGCACCCCCAGGCCGGTATCGAAAACCGGGAAGCGGTAGCCCGGCCGGAAACTCAGCTTCTCCTCGCCCTTCAGATGCACCTTGCGATACTCGCCCAGCAGGTCGCCATCGGGGCCGATGACCACGGCGGCATTGTAGAACGTGCTTTCCACCTTCTCTTTGGTGGGCAGGCCGAAAACGATGTGGACCGAGAAATCGGCGGCTTTGGTGGCCAGGACATTGAACTGATGCCCCGGCACGCGCTCGGCCAGGCGATTGAAATTGACGCCGTTCTCGACCCCCGTCGTCGCCAACTCGGGGAAGACGATCAGATTGACCTTCTCCTCGCTGCAAATCTGTTCGACCATGTCGGCCATGCCGTACAGATTCGCCTCCAGATTGCCCAGCTTGGGCGAGGTTTGCACCACAGCAACCGTGATTTCAGCCATGAAAGACTCCAGTGCGACCAACAGAAATGGGCGAGAGGGTCTCGCCAAGAACACATGTTCTGATTTTGGATCAATGACGCTGTTTTGTCAATTTTGAGGAAGAGGATGGGAGGCGGGTGGGCGTCAAAGTTTCCCGAAGAGAGGGAGATGAGTTAAAGTAGGCGGAACTCACATAATCCAGGCAGGGGCGCAAACGCCGGCTCGGCCGAGCAGTCGACACCTGGCATCAAAGTAGGCTGA
>JAIBAP010000095.1 GCA_019695115.1 Caldilineales bacterium
TTTGAACTCCTTTGACGAGCGGACCTAGAGAGGGTCCGAAGGAAACAAGGTGAAAACTGTTCTCTGCTCAGAGACAACAAGAAGAACCCGGAGTGGCTGATGGCGCTTGCTGTGGCCATGAGGCTCCGCGCTCTTCTGATGACGACGATGGCTTTGTCCGTCCCTGCACCCAACCTTGTTTCTACAGCACGTCCCCACACATTCCGCGCCCTTCCCGGTCATGCATACGACGCCTGGGGGAGGTGGCGGAACTGAGAGGAACGCACTGGCCAGGCAGTGGGTTCATCAGGGTTCGGGCGGGCGGGGCATTGGTCTGTTGCCCGTACCGCAAACTTTGCTATTCTAGCAGACTCTTCTGAGATTGCAAAATCGCGAAAGCGTTTTGTGAAGGATGCGCCCGCATCAGCGGCCGCCGTTGAGCACCAGTTTCGAGACGCTCTCAGGCACGGGGGCGTAGTGGACGAATTCCATGCTGAACGTCGCCCGACCCTGCGTCAGCGACCTCAGCCGGGTGGCATAACCGAACATCTCGGCCAGTGGCACCTTCGAACGCACGGATTGCATCGCTTTGGAGTGGATCTCAAGGCCCTCGATCTGACCCCGCCGGCTGTTGATGTCGCCGATGACATCGCCCAGTTGTTCTTCGGGCACGACGACTTCGACAGCCATGATCGGTTCGAGCAGGATCGGTTTGGCCTTGGGCACACCCTCGCGCACGGCCAACGAGCCGGCGATACGGAACGCCATTTCCGAAGAATCGACCTCATGGTACGAACCGTCATAGACGGTGGCCTTGATATCGACGATGGGATAGCCGCCCACGACGCCGCCTTCCAGCGCCTCGCGGATGCCTGCCTCGGCCGCCACCACATATTCGCGGGGGACGGCGCCGCCGACGATGGCGTTCTCGAACTGAAAGCCATCGCCCGGCGACAGAGGCTCGAAGCGCACCTTGACATGGCCGAACTGCCCACGGCCACCCGTCTGGCGGACGAAGCGGCCCTCGCATTGCACGCCCTGGGTGATGGTCTCGCGATAGGCAACCTGTGGCTTGCCCACCGTGGCGTTGACCCGGAACTCGCGCAGCATGCGGTCGGTCAGCACTTCCAGGTGCAGTTCGCCCATGCCCGAGATCAGGGTCTGGCCGGTGTTTTCGTCCACCCGCACGCGGAACGTGGGGTCTTCGTCGCTCAGGCGGCCCAAGGCTTCCGAGAGTTTATCCTGGTCGGCCTTGGTGCGTGGCTCGATGGCCACGCTGATCACCGGTTCGGGGAAGGTGATGGCTTCGAGCAGGATGGGTTTGTTGGGGTCCGAGAGCGTTTCGCCGGTGAAGGATTGGCGCAGCCCGATCAGGGCGGCAATGTCGCCAGCGCCGATTTCCTTCACTTCCTCGCGCTTTTCGGCGTAGATGCGCATGAGGCGGCCAATGCGCTCCTTGCGGTCGCGGGTGACGTTGAGCAGCATCTCGCCTGTGCGCAGGACGCCCGCATAGACGCGCACATAGGCCAGCCGGCCCACGAAGGGGTCGGCGATGATCTTGAACACCAAGGCCGTCACCGGCTGGTTGAAATCGGCCGGGCGGGTGACGGTCTGTTCCCCATCGGGTGTCAGACCGGTGATCGCCGGGCGGTCGAGCGGCGAGGGCAGATAGCTGACAACGGCATCGAGGAGAGGTTGGACGCCCTTGTTGCGCAACGATGAGCCGCACAGGACGGGCACCAGGGCGCCCTGGAGGGTGGCCTGGCGCAGGGCGGCGGTCAGTTCATCGATGGTGAGGGTTTCGCCATCCAGATATTTGATCGTCAGATCTTCGCTGGTCTCGGCGATGCGCTCGATCAGGTGGTCATGGGCCAGTTGGGCGGCGTCCAGCAGGTCGGCAGGGATGTCGACTTCTTCCGGGTTGGCGCCCAGCTCGTCGGTGTAGACGAGGCCGCGCATGGTCATCAGGTCGATAGCGCCGCGGAAGCCGCTTTCGGCGCCGATCGGGATTTGGATCGGCAAGGGATTGGCGCCCAGGCGCTCGCGGATCATCTCGACCGTGCGCCCGAAATCGGCGCCGGTGCGATCCATCTTGTTGACGAAGCAGATCCGGGGCACGCCATAGCGGTCGGCCTGGCGCCATACTGTCTCGGACTGAGGTTCGACGCCAGCAACGGCATCGAAGACCACCACGCCGCCATCCAGCACCCGCAGGCTGCGCTGCACCTCGGCCGTGAAGTCGATGTGGCCGGGGGTGTCGATCAGGTTGATCTGAAAGCCCTTCCATTCGCACGTGATGGCCGCCGACTGGATCGTGATCCCGCGCTCGCGCTCCTGCTCCATGAAATCGGTGACGGTGGTGCCTTCGTCCACGTTGCCGAGGCGATAGGTCCGGCCCGTGTAGTAGAGCACGCGCTCGGTGGTTGTGGTCTTGCCGGCATCGATATGGGCGATGATGCCAATATTGCGGATGCGGTCGAGATTGCGGTTGACGGTCATGGGGAAGGCTGCCTGCCACCGAAACACGAATTCGGCGGCGCTCAAAACAAACCTGCTAAAGCAGGCCAGAGAGGCCAGCCCGCTTTAGCAGGTTTGTCGACAAACAACCGTTGATTCGGTTCAACGGGTGCTACAAGAATCAGTATCGGTAGTGGGCGAAGGCGCGGTTGGCCTCGGCCATTTTGTGGGTCTCGTCGCGCTTGCGGATGGTGGCGCCCTGGTTGTTGGCGGCGTCCATCAGCTCAGCGGCGAGTTTCTCGGTCATCGACTTGCCGCTGCGCTTGCGGGCGTAGAGGATCAGCCAGCGGTGCGCCAGCGCCATGCGACGGTCGGCGCGGATCTCGACCGGCACCTGATAGGTGGCGCCGCCCACGCGACGGGGCTTGACTTCGATCTGGGGGGTGGCGTTGCGGACGGCTTCCTCGAAGACTTCCAGCGGGTTGCGCTTGGTCTTGGCCTCGAGGATATCGAAAGCGCCATAAAGCAGGCCCTGGGCCGTGCTTTTCTTGCCGTTCCACATCATGCGGTTGATGAAGCGGGCCACATGGTCGCTGTTGTATTTGGGGTCGGGGTCAGTGGGCCGGCGGAGCGGGCGAAAACGTCGGGGCATGAGAATCTCCTGCGAAACGATTGCGAGGTGGAGACGGAGGACGAAGACAGAGCGCCTATTTCTTGCCTTTGGCCGGGGCGCCGCCCTTCTGAGGCACGGCCTGGCCCTTCTTCTTGGCGCCGTACTTGCTGCGGCCCTGTTGCCGCTTGGCCACGCCGGTAGTGTCCAGAGCGCCGCGGACGATGTGGTAGCGCACGCCGGGCAGGTCCTTGACGCGGCCGCCGCGCACCAACACCACCGAGTGCTCCTGCAGGCTGTGGCCTTCGCCGGGGATGTAGGCGGTGACTTCGAGACCGTTGGTCAAGCGCACACGGGCGATCTTGCGCAGGGCGGAATTGGGCTTTTTGGGCGTGGTGGTGCGCACGACGGTGCAGACGCCGCGGCGGAAGGGATTGCCCTTGGGCATCTTCTTGGTTTTGCCGGTGAGGGCATTGAAGTTGTAACGCAAGGCCGGCGCTTTTTCTTTGCGGGCCACGGGCTGACGCCCTTTGCGCACGAGTTGGTTGATCGTGGGCAAGATCGGACTCCTCGGAAAGCGGAACGACAGGAGGATGGAAAGAAGCAAGAAGGTTGATAAGCAAGCGCAAGTCGGGCGGCTGCCCGACTTGCGACTTTACATCTTAGCAGAGAGGTGCGGGGACGGTCAAATTTCGGGCGCGACTTGGGTGGATGCCGGCTCAGCCGTCGAAGTCGTCGATGCCGTCGATGCCCATGTCGCCATCTTCGCCCAGCAGGGCGTCGAAATCCGGCGCGGGCATGCCGATGCCTGGCGGCAGGCCCATCTCGGCGATGGCATCGCTGCTGAAAGCGCCTTCCAGCACCGCATCCAGGCTCTCGATCTGCTCTTCGGCTTCGCGGGCGGCCGCTTCTTGCATGGCCACGCGCTGGCTGGCGGCCTTCTGCCGGGCGCGGAAGCCGGTGCCGACCGGGATCAGTTTGCCGATGATGACGTTCTCTTTGAGGCCGCGCAGGGTGTCGGTGGCCCCGCGCACGGCGGCGTCGGTCAGGATGCGGGTGGTTTCCTGGAAGGAGGCGGCGGCCAGGAAGCTATCGGTGTTCAACGAGGCCTTGGTGACGCCCAGGAGCGTGAAATCGAAGGTGGCGGGTTGACCGCCTTCGGCCACGGCCCGCTCGTTCTCCTCGCTCAGCACGCCGTGGTCGATCAATTCGGCCGGCAGGAATTCGGTGTCGCCCGGCTCCAGCACGGTCACGCGGCGCAGCATCTGGCGGAGGATGATCTCGATGTGCTTGTCGTGGATGCTCACCCCCTGCGAACGGTACACTTTCTGGACTTCGTTCAGCAGATAGAGCTGGCAAGCCTCGCGGCCCTGGATGCGAAGCACCTCTTTCGGGTTCTTGGCGCCTTCGGTGAGCTGGTCGCCCGCCTTGACGAGGTCGCCCTTGGCGACGCGGAGGCGGGCCGAGGGCGGGATCGATTGCTTCCACTCTTCGCTGTCCTCGCGACGGACGGTGAGAACGCCGTCATCGAAGTAGACATGGCCGGCCATGCCGGCTGCGATCTCGGCGCCGCCGGCGCCGCGCGCGACCACCGTCTGTTCTTGCACACGGTCGCCATCGGCCACGATCGGCGCCAAGCCGGCCGGGATCTCCACCTCGTGGCGCAGCAACCGGGTGTTGGTGACGGCGATCATACGGGTCTCGCCTTCCCAACGGACATCGAAGACGCCGTCGATCTCGCTGATGACGGCCTCGCCCTTGGGGATGCGCGCCTCGAACAACTCTTCGACGCGGGGCAAACCCTGGGTGATGTCGCCGCCGGCCGCCACACCGCCGGTGTGGAACGTGCGCAGCGTCAGCTGGGTGCCCGGTTCGCCAATGGATTGGGCGGCGATGATGCCCACCGCTTCGCCCATGTCCACCGGCCCGCCCCGGGCCAGGTCGCGGCCATAGCACTGGCTGCAGATGCCGAAACGCGCCTCGCAGGTCAACGGCGAGCGCATGTAGAGCTTCTCGACCTTGGCCCGGCTGATCTCGATGACATCGTCCTCCTGCAACATCGTTCCAGCCGGGACAATGATGGCGCCGGTGTCAGGGTCCAGCACATCATGCAGAACCACGCGGCCGATGATGCGTTCGCCCAGGTGGATGCCGGCGTCGCGCGACTCCTCGGCGGTGATCCAGATCCCGGCCGTGGTGCCGCAGTCCTCGCGGGTGATGATCACATCCTGGGCCACATCCACCAGGCGCCGGGTCAGATAGCCGGCGTCGGCGGTGCGCAGGGCGGTGTCGGCCAGACCCTTGCGGGCGCCGTGGGTGCTGAGGAAGTATTCCAGGGCGGTCAGCCCTTCGCGGAAGTTCGAGCGGATGGGGAGGGCGATGATGCGACCAGAGGGATCGGCCATCAAACCGCGCATCCCGGCCAGCTGGCGGATGGGTTGCACCCCGCCTTTGGTCGCGCCCGATTTGGACATCGCGCCCAGACCTTCGCGCGGGTCGAGCAGTTTCTGGACTTCCTGGGTGATGCCATCGGTGGCGTGCGTCCACAGCTCCACCACCTTGTTGTACTTCTCGTCCTCGGTGATGAGGCCGCGGCGATACTGGCGTTCGGTCTTCTCGACTTCAGCCGTGGTGTGCTCGATGATGCTCTCTTTGGTCTCGGGCACGTGGATATCGCTGACGGCGATGGTGGTTCCCGAGACGGTGGCGTAGTGGAAGCCAACATCCTTGATCGTGTCCACCACATTGGCGGTGGCGTCTGGCCCCAGCCGCTTGTAGCACGAGGCCACCAGCCGGTTCAGGGCGCCTTTGTCCAGGGTCTCGTTGACGAAACGCAGTTCGGGGGGGATCTGGTAGTTGAAGATGACGCGACCCACTGTCGTGTCGATCAGCCCGCTGGGTGTTTCCTCGTCGGGGATGATGCCACGCTGGCTGAGGACCTGAACGATGTCGCGATAGTCGCCCGCTTCCAGACCGGGCAGATCGAGGAAGCCACGACGCCCAAGCTTCTGAATCCGGGCGACGATGCCGCCTGCGCTTTGAATGTCGACCTGGCTGAGGGCCTCTTTCACACGGCCGTCCAGCTCAAGCTCCTCCAGGTCGATCTCGTTCAGCCAGCTCGAATAGCGGAACTTGATCGGCGCCCGCAGACCGATGTGCCCCAGCCGATAGGCGAGCATGATCTCGTCGTAATCGCCAAAGACCTTGCCGGCGCCCTTGGCGTCGGGGTCGACCACCGTCAGGTAGTAGCAGCCCAGAACCATGTCCTTGGAAGGGCCGACGATCGGTTCGCCCGACGACGGCTTGAGCAGGTTCTTGGTCGATAGCATGTAGGCGCGGGCCTCTGCCACGGATTCATCCGAGAGTGGCACATGCACGGCCATCTGGTCGCCATCGAAGTCGGCATTGAAGGCCGCACAGACCAGGGGATGAAGCTGAATGGCGCTGCCCTCGATCAACGTCACCTCGAAGGCCTGGATGCCCAGGCGATGGAGGGTAGGGGCGCGGTTGAGCAAGACCGGGCGGGTCTTGATGATCTCTTCCAACACATCCCACACCGCCGGGTCCATGCGATCGACCAGGCGCTTGGCGCTCTTGATGTTATGGGCGAAATTGTGCTCCACCAGCTTGCGCATGACGAAGGGCTTGAACAACTCCAAAGCCATCTTTTTGGGCAGGCCACACTGGTGCAGCTTGAGGTCGGGGCCGGCAACGATGACCGAACGCCCAGAGTAGTCCACGCGCTTGCCCAGCAAGTTGCGGCGGAAGCGGCCCTGCTTGCCTTTCAGCAGGTCCGAAAGGCTCTTGAGCTTGCGCTTGCCGCTGCGGCTGACGGCTCTCCCCCGCCGGCCGTTGTCGATCAGGCTGTCCACGGCCTCTTGCAACATGCGCTTTTCGTTGCGCACGATCACATCCGGCGCGCCCAATTCCAGCAGCCGCTTGAGGCGGTTGTTGCGATTGATCACGCGGCGGTAGAGATCATTGAGGTCGCTGGTGGCAAAACGCCCGCCATCCAACTGCACCATCGGCCGCAGGTCGGGCGGGATGACCGGGAGCACGGTGAGGATCATCCACTCCGGCTGGTTGCCGCTCTTGCGGAAGGATTCGTTCACGCGCAGACGTTTGGCATCTTTGCGGCGGCGCTGCTTGGACTTGGTGGTGCGGATGCTGTGGCGCAGTTCCTCGGCCATCTTGTCAAGGTTGATGCGCTTGACCAATTCGTAGATGGCTTCGGCGCCCATGCCCGCCTTGAACACGTTGCCCCAGCGGTCTTCCAGGTCGCGATATTCGCTCTCGAGCAGGAGGTCGCCCTCGTGCAGGGCCTTCAGTTCCTGCACCTGGCCTTCGATTTGATGCCGGGCGCTTTCCTTCTGGACGGCGATGACATCGTAGATGCGCTGGAGGAGTTCTTCAGCCTCGCGGCGATGATTGTCGCGCTTGGCGGCGGCCAACGCCCGCCCCGCTTCGGCCCGCTGCTTGCGCTCCAGATCCAGGTCGCTGAGGCGGTCTTGGAGCGCCTGGCTGAGCGATTCCTGATGCTGGCGCTGCACCGTCACGCCGTCGGGGATGAGCGGCTCGTCGTGCCAGGGCAGGATCACGGCTTCGTTTAGCTTCTTGCCCATCCTGGCGGCCAGTTTCTCGCGCAATTGCGGACCGATGACCTTGGTCAGTTCGGTGGTGCGCGCTTCCAGATCGGCTTCCGCGGCCTCGATCTCCATCATCTCGGCCTCATCGACCGACTGGATGGCGGCGTCGCGCCCGCTTTCGATGGCGTTGATCTGGCCGCTCAACTCGGCTTCGACGCGAGCAAAGCGCGACTGCAACTCCCGTTCCAGCCGCTGCGAGGCCCGGCTGCGCTGCTCTTCGTCCACCTTGGTGATCACGTACTGCGCGAAATAGAGCACGCGTTCCAGGTTACGGGGCGAGATGTTCAGCAGCAGCCCCAGCCGGCTTGGCACGCCTTTGACATACCAGATATGGCTGACCGGTGTGGCCAGTTGGATATGACCCATGCGTTCACGGCGGACGCGCGAGGCGGCAACCTCGACGCCGCACTTGTCGCAGATCACGCCCCGATGCCGCACGCGCTTGTACTTGCCGCAGTAGCATTCCCAGTCCTTGGTCGGGCCAAAAATGCGTTCGCAGAAAAGACCATCGCGTTCGGGCCGAAGCGTGCGGTAGTTGATCGTTTCTGGCTTCAAGACCTCGCCATACGACCATTCCAGGATCTTATCGGGTGAAGCAAGACTGATACGAATGGCATCGAAATTGTTGACTTCCATCTCTATCTCCGTTACCTGACATTTTAGACCTTTAGGGTTTTGAAAACCCTAAAGGTCTCACTGTTCGGGTTTAGTCGCGGCCGGCCATGGGGCCGGGGGTGGTCAGGCTGAAGCCCAGGTTGGGCAGTTGTTCGCCGGCGTCGTCCTTGGTGAACTGAATGCTCTCCTCGTTCTCGTTGTACACTTCGACCGAGAGAGCCAGCGATTGCAGTTCTTTGACCAGGACGCGGAAGGATTCAGGCACACCGGGCGGAGCGATCTGCTCGCCTTTGACGATGGCTTCGTAGGTCTTGACACGACCAGCGGTGTCATCCGACTTGACGGTGAGCATCTCCTGCAGGGTGTGAGCCACGCCATAGGCTTCCAGCGCCCACACTTCCATCTCGCCAAAACGCTGGCCGCCGAACTGGGCCTTGCCGCCCAACGGCTGCTGCGTGACCAGGCTGTACGGACCGGTAGAACGAGCGTGCACTTTGTCCTCGACCAGGTGATGCAGTTTGAGCATGTTGATGATGCCCACCGTCACCGGTTGCTCGAATGCTTCGCCGGTCTTGCCATCGAACAGCACCATCTTGCCGTTGGTGGGGATCGGCCAGCCTGCCTGTCGGGAGAAGGCCAGCGCCTGCGCCGTCAGGGTTTCGCCGCTGAGGCCGGTGGTATCGCCGCTGTAGCCATGGTGCTTCATCCACTCGAGCAGGCAGATATCGATGACGGCTTCGTTGGCGGCGGGACGCGTATGCATGGGGCGGGTGTCATCCTCGTAGATCATGACGTAAGCCGGGTCATAGCCGCGCTCCCGCAACCAGCGCGCCAAGACGACACGGCGAGCATAGACGGTGTCGAAGAACATCCGCTCGCCATCCACATCTTCGTCCGCCAACCAGTGCTCCAGGTAGGCCAGACGCGCCTCGTGTTCGTTGACAAACTCGCTCGTAGCGCCATTCTCGCCTGCAGCCGCCCCATGCTGGGCGGCGAGCCAACGCCAGGTGGCGTCGGTGGCATCGGTCCAGGCTTTGTCGATCAGCCAGGCGCGAGCCAGTTCGGCCTCGATCTCGCGCTCGGAAGCGCCATCGAAGACCGGGGTCATCACCCGGAAACCGAGCCGGCTGGCGGCCCAGCCCAAGTGCGTCTCCAGAATCTGGCCGATATTCATACGGGCAGGCACACCCAGGGGATTGAGGATGATGTCGACCGGCGTGCCGTCTTCCAGATAAGGCATGTCGGCTTCGGGGACGATGCGGCTGACGACGCCCTTGTTGCCATGGCGGCCGGCCATCTTGTCGCCGGCGGTCAGTTTGCGGCGCTGGGCCACACTCACCCGCACCATCGCCTCCACACCCGGCGAAAGATCGCGGTGGTTGTCGCGGTCGAACTCGCGCACTTCTACCACCTTGCCGCGTTCGCCATGCGGCAACCGCAGCGAGGAGTCTTTCACCTCGCGGGCTTTTTCGCCAAAGATGGCGCGCAACAGCTTCTCCTCGGGCGTCAGTTCGGTCTCGCCTTTGGGTGTGATCTTGCCAACCAGGATGTCGCCGGGCAGCACTTCGGCGCCCACGCGGATGATGCCGCGCTCGTCCAGGTTTTTGAGCGCCTCTTCGCCCACGTTGGGGATGTCGCGCGTGATCTCTTCTGGCCCCAGCTTGGTGTCGCGGGCCTCTACCTCGTACTTCTCGATATGGATCGAGCTGAAGACATCCTCGCGCACCAGGCGCTCGGAGATCAGGATGGCGTCTTCGTAGTTACCGCCTTCCCAGGAAATGAAGGCGCAGAGCACATTGCGGCCCAGGGCGATCTCGCCCGCCTCGGTCGAGCTGGAATCGGCCAGCACATCGCCCTCGGCGACATAGTCGCCCTTGTGCACCACCGCCCGCTGGTTGATGCAGGTGGATTGGTTGGAACGATTGTATTTGCGCAGATCGTAGGTGCGCTCATTGCCATCGTCTTCTTGAACCTTGATCGCCGTCGAGACGGCGCTGACCACGCGGCCGGGCTTGATGGCCACAACCACATGGCCCGAATCGACCGCAGCCGGGAATTCCATGCCGGTGCCCACGACGGGCGCCTCGGGCTGGATCAGCGGCACGGCCTGGCGCTGCATATTCGAACCCATCAAGGCGCGATTGGCGTCGTCGTGTTCGAGGAAGGGGATCAGAGCCGTCGAGACGGAAACAATCTGTTGCGGCGCCACATCCATGTACTGCACCCGATGCGGATCTTCCAATTCGAAGGTCTGATGGCGGCGCACCGAAATGCGATTGCGGACGAAATGACCCATCGTATCCAGCGGCGTCGACGCCTGACCGATGGCGTAGCGATCCTCCTCGTCGGCAGTCAGGTAGATGATCTCTTCGCTGGCCACCGGCTCGACCTCCAGCACGGGGATAGCCTCAGCGTGTGCGGCCAGTTTCTCGGCCAGGGCGGCATCGATGGTCGCTCCGGCCGGGGCCAGCACCTCGCCCGATTCGGGGAGCGTCATGGTCTGCGCCAGGATATGGCCGACGCTGGCGCCGGCATCGTTCACCACCTCGTGCAGCACCTGGCGATAGGGCGTCTCGATGAAGCCATACTCGTTGATCCGGCCATAGGTGGCCAGAGAACCGATCAGGCCGATGTTGGGGCCCTCGGGCGTCTCGATGGGGCAGATGCGACCGTAGTGGGAATGGTGGACGTCGCGCACCTCGAAACCGGCGCGCTCGCGGCGCAGCCCACCCGGCCCCAACGACGAAAGACGGCGCTTGTTGGTCAGTTCGGCCAGGGGGTTGGTCTGATCCATGAACTGGCTGAGCTGCGAACCGCCGAAAAACTCGCGCACCGCCGCCACCACCGGGCGGATGTTGATCAACGACAGTGGGCTGACCTGCTCGGGGTCACGGATGCTCATGCGCTCGCGCACCACCCGCTCCATCCGCAGCAGTCCCACGCGCAATTGGTTCTGCACCAACTCGCCCACCGTCTTCACCCGGCGGTTGCCCAGATGATCGATGTCGTCATCGCTTTCGACGCCGTTGTTGATGCGGATCATCGCCCGCACCACGGCGATCACGTCCTCTTTGGTGAGGACGCGCTGATGGAGTGGCACACCCAGTTGCAGGCGCCGGTTGAGCTTGTAACGGCCCACCTTGCCGAGGTCGTAGCGCCGCGGGTTGAACAACAGGCTATCCAGGTGCGAACGGGCGTTATCCAGCGTCGGTGGGTCCACCGGGCGCAGACGCCGGTAGAAATCCAGCAAGGCCTCTTCGGGCGTGCGCTTGTCTGGATCCTCGCGCTCCAGGGTCGAGAGGATGTACTGGTGCTCCGGCACGTTGTCATCCTCGGCGAACAGGGCCAGGATCTCCTCGTCAGTGCCAAAGCCCATCGCCCGCAGGAGGATGGTCACCGGCAGTTTGCGCTTGCGATCGACCTTGACCGAAATGATGTCGCGTTTGGCCGTTTCCAATTCCAGCCAGGCGCCGCGGTTGGGGATCAGCTTGGCAAAACAGAGTTTGCGCCCGGTTTGGCGGTCTTCTTCAGCCGTGAAGTAGACGCCCGGCGAGCGAATCAACTGGCTGACAACCACGCGCTCGGCCCCGTTATAGACAAACGTGCCGTTGGCGGTCATCTGCGGGAAATCGCCCATGAACACTTCTTGTTCCTGGATCTCGCCCGTCTCGCGGTTGACCAACTTGACCTGCACATACATGGGCGCGAAAAAGGTGGTGTCGCGCTCGCGACACTCGGCCTCTGGATATTTCGGCTCGCCAAAGCGATAGGCGCCGAAGTGAAGCTCCAGGTTCTTGTTATAGGAGACGATCGGAGAGATTTCGTCGAACAGCTCGCGCAGACCTTCTTCTTGGAACCAGCGATATGAATCGAGCTGGACCTTGATCAATTGCGGCAGAGGCATGACCGCGCTGAGGCGGGCGTACGATTTGCGCTTGGCGCCACCGTTGAGGCTGGTGCTGGATGCCATGCTGTAGAAAACTCCTCGCCCTTGCGGGCTGAAGGCGGATTGACTACGCAAACGTCAGCGTAGCTTCGATAAGAATTCGCCGAAATGCTCAGCGCCGTCGACATCGTCGTCCACGAGTCCGAGCGGGGACAGCTACGCCCAAAAAACGCTCAGCGCCTTCTGGCAACAATGCGTTGGGGCTGAGCGTGAGCGTAGAACAACGGGAGCGATACGGCCGCAAGAGCAAGCTGCCGCTTGTCTGGCAACCGACCGCTCCTTGATTTCGTCTTGAGCTATGACCGACCTTGATGCGCGCGAAACCCACCGAGGGGCTTCCGGCGGGCTGAGGTTCGGATGAGGTGGGGGGACGGGATAGAAACAGCAGCCGTCGCTTGACGTTGCTGAGGCGATGAATTGAAACGAGTGTAGACGAACGCAGCAGAACTGCGCAGAGGACGACTCGAAGGAAGTCGAATTAGTAGAATAGCACAGACCCAACTCCGAGTCAATAGTTTTTGCGCCTGTCGTACAGGATTTTTTAGGTTGTGTGTGACCGCACGATGCACCGCCCGGCGCCAACCCGCCCACCGTCACCCGATCCCTTGTCTACTTGTTCACCCATCTACTACACTTCCCCCCATGTCAGACCTCCGCATCCTTATCCTTGCTGATGATCCCCTGGTTCGATCGGGCCTGGCGTTGATCGAACAGACGGGGCTGACGGTAGCCGGGATGGAGCACAGCGGCGTCGACCTGCTGGCCGCGCTCGACCTCTATCGACCCGACGCCATCCTCTGGGACGCCGGCTGGGAACCCGACCAGGCGGCGGTGCGGGCCATCAACCGGCGTCTGAGCGGGCTGGCCGCGACCCTGCCGCCGGTCGTGGTGCTGGTTCCCGACCAGCCTGGCCCCGAACTGGCCGGGCCATTGCGCCAGGCTGGTGCGCGTGGCGTGCTCTTGCGCAACGCCCGCGCCGAGGTACTGTCAGCGGCATTGCGCGCCGCCGCCGAGGGGTTGATGGTGCTGGACCCGACCCTGTCGAGCGCACTCCCGCCTGCCACTGAACCGCCGGAGCCGGCCCCGGCCGAGGCGCTGACCCCGCGCGAGCTGGAGGTGCTGCGTCTGTTGGCCGAAGGACTGGCCAACAAGCAGATCGCCAAACGCCTGGGCGTGAGCGAACACACGGTCAAATTCCACCTCAACGCCATCATGGGCAAGTTGGGGGCAGGGAGCCGAACGGAGGCGGTGGTGAGAGCGACGCGGGCAGGGCTGATCTTATTGTAAGGTGGCAGCGCCTCCTGGCCATTTTTCCAGGTCGCGGCCTGGGCAAATGGGGGATGTGGGGCTGGCAGAGGGGGTGTAGACTGCACATCAAGGCGAAAGCCGACGATAGGCCCTGGACGATGGGCAATCAGCCCACTCTACCATCTGTCATCACATCGAAAGCGGAAGCCATGTCTTCGAAGTGACTGGCGTTTATGCTCACTCTCTGGAGGAACAAAACCATGACCACACTCTTACAACAACTTTCGGATGGCCTGGCCGAAGCCGTAGCAACGGCGGGCCAAAGCATCGTGCGGGTGGAGGCGAGGCGAAGGCTGGCGGCCAGCGGCATCGTCTGGAGCGCCGATGGCCTCATCCTCACCGCCCATCACGTGGTCGAAGCCAAGGAAGGAATTCGCATCGGCCTGCCCAACGGCGAAATGGCGGCGGCGGCCGTAGTCGGTCGCGACCCCACCACCGACCTGGCCCTCCTGCGCGCCGAGGCTCGCCTGACCCCACCCACCTGGCTGGAACCGGATGGGCTGCGCGTCGGCCACCTGGTGTTGGCGGTCGGTCGTCCGCAGCAGCAAGTGCAGAGCACCCTCGGCGTGGTCAGCGCCCTGGACGGAGGCTGGCGCACGGGCGCGGGCGGCAAGGTCGATAGCTATCTCCAGACCGACCTGACCATGTACCCCGGTTTTTCGGGCGGGGCGCTGCTGAGCGTCGGCGGCGGCGTCATCGGTCTCAACAGTTCCGCCCTGGCGCGCGGTGTCACCGTCAGCCTGCCGGTTCCCACCCTGAGGCGCGTGGCCACAGCTCTGGCTGCGCACGGGCATGTGCGCCGCGGCTACCTGGGTGTAGGCGTCCAGACCGTGCGGCTGCCGGCAGGGCTGGCCGAACAGTTGGGCCAGGAAACGGGGGCGTTGATCACCTCAGTCGAGCCGGGTAGCGCCGCCGACGAAGCCGGGCTGGTGCTGGGCGATACCCTCGTCGCCTTCGACAACCAAGCCGTGCGTCGCGTCGATGATGTACAGGCGGCGCTGAGCGACGACCGCAGGGGTGCAGAAGTGGTCCTTCGCATCGTGCGCGGCGGCAAGGTTCAGGAGCTGGCCGCGCGGGTGGGCGAGCGAGGCTGATGCAGAAGATGAAGCCGTTGCTTGCAAGCCTGAACGATGAGTTGGCGGCTCTTGTCGAGCAAACCCTGCCCAGCCTGGTCGAGATTCGCAACGGGCCGCGCGGCAGCGGCGCCGGCACCATCTGGCACGGCGACGGTCTGATCGTGACCAATGCCCATGTGGTGGCGGGCCGGGGTCAGCGGTCATCGCTGCAGGCGATGCTGCACGATGGCCGCACCCTGCCCGCCCGCCTCCTTGCCCTCGACGCCGAACTGGACCTGGCGGCGTTGTCGGTGGCGGCAACGGGGTTGCCCGCCATCCGGCTGGGGAACTCGCAAGAGCTGCGGCCTGGTCAATGGGTGTTGGCCCTGGGCCATCCCTGGGGCGTGCGCGGGGCGGCGACGGCCGGGATCGTCATCGGCGGCGCGGCGGCGTATCCGGCTGGCGCCGACGACTGGCGGGCGGGCGACTGGTTGGCCGTCAGCCTCCATCTGCGCCCTGGCTACTCAGGTGGGGCGCTGGTAGACGAGGCCGGCCAGCTGGTAGGGATCAACACGATGATGACCGGGCCGGATGTGGGCATGGCCGTGCCGGTGCATGTGGCCCGGCGTTTCTTGCAGCAGGCGCTCGACAACCGTATCTGAACGCCAGACGGGTCTCGCGGCCGGCGCCGGGCCAATACAAGTGGGTTGGGGCTTGGCTGTGCGGCAAAGGAGTGCGCTATAATCAGGCATCCAATCTCCTTTTGCCGTACCCTACGCATGTTCCACAAAAAATCCAACGACGTCATCCTGAAGACTCCCCAGGACATTGCCCATCTGCGCACGGCCGGACGGCTGGTGGCGGAAATCTTCGCCATGCTCCGCCAACACGTGCAGCCTGGCGTTAGCAGCAAAGAACTCGATCGTATCGTCGAGGAGTTCATCAGCCAGAAGGGCGCCCAACCGCTTTATAAGGGCTACCGCGGCGCCCAGGCCAAACATCCACCGTTTCCGGGCGTCATCTGCGCTTCGGTCAATGAAGAAATCTGCCACGGCATCCCCAATGGCCGCGTGCTAAAAGCAGGCGACATCATCGCCATCGACATCGGCTTGCGCTTTCGCGGCTATTGCGGCGATGCCTGCGTCACCTACCCGGTCGGCGTCATCTCCGCCGAGGCCCAGCACTTGCTCGATGTCACCGAGAAATGCCTGGAGCTTGGCGTCGCTGCCTCGCGGGTGGGCAACTTCCTCTATGATATCGGCACCGCCATCCACAACTACGCCGACGGGCAGCAGATGGCGGTGGTGCGCGAGTGGGGCGGGCATGGCATCGGGCGCAGTCTGCACGAGGGGCCATCGGTCTCGCATACGCGCATGGATTCGCGCGGCCCGCGACTGCGCCCGGGGATGGTGTACACCATCGAGCCGATGATCAACCTGGGCACGCACGAATGGGAACTGCTGAAGGATGGCTGGACGGTGGTGACGGCAGATCACCGGCTTTCGGCGCAGTTCGAGCACACGGTGGCGATCACGCCCAAAGGCCCGGAGATTCTGACCAGACTCTGATGGGAAAACATATAGCCGCGAGGCCTACGTCCCCCAGCCAGGGGCGTGACCTGCCCTGGCAGGGACTGGCCTATCTTTCGGCCGTCTATGTAATCTGGGGCAGCACCTATCTGGCCATCCGAGTAGCTGTACGACCAGGGTCTGGCTTCCCGCCGTTTACGATGGGGGCCACGCGTATTCTGTTGGCGGGTGCGCTCATCTTCGGGTTGAGTGCACTCCGCCGCTACCGCTTGCGAGTCACAGGCCGAGAACTGGGGCTATTGGCGGCCTCCGGGCTGCTGTTGTGGACGGGAGGGAATGGTCTGGTGGTATGGGCCGAACAGCGCGCAAATTCGGGTTATGCCGCGCTGATCATCAGCACGGTTCCGATCTGGATCGCCTTGATCGAGGCTATCATCGACCGACGCTGGCCCTCGCGCCAGCTAGTGGCGGCGCTGCTGGTGGGGTTCATTGGCATCATAGTGCTTACGGCTCCTGAATTGCGTGGAGCCAATCAGGCGGATCTTTTGGCCCTGGCAGCTTTGCTGCTGTCGCCGCTCAGTTGGTCGTTAGGGTCGATCCTCCAACAGCGGCGGCCGGTGGCGCAACCGGTGCTTGTCACATCGGCCTACCAGCATCTATTCGGCGGGCTTGGTTTCGCCATCGCCATGCTCCTGACCCACGAACCTCGCCCCGGTCCCAGCCCCGAAGCCTGGCTGGCCTGGCTGTATCTGGTCACGGTCGGTTCGCTCATCGGCTTCACATCCTTTTTGCAGGCGCTGCGGCTGCTACCGATCAGCATTGCGACGACCTATGCCTATGTCAATCCGGTGGTAGCCGTCAGCCTGGGCGCGCTGATCTTACACGAGCCAATTACACCGTGGATGGTAGCCGGCAGCTTGCTGGTGTTGGTGGGCGTAGCCGGCATCTTTCGCCTGAAATACCGGAGACAGCACTCACAAAATGCAACTCGTGCAGATTATGTCAAATGAATGATTGACACACAAACCGAGATGTGGGATACTGGGCCAACCAAGCGCTGTTGCTTTGCACGCCGTTCTCTGCCGCCGCCCAGCCGGGTGCAGAAAATGGGGCGAGACCACCTTGCGTCTACGTTGGCGCCGGATTGTGGACGAACACGGCGGTGGATCAGAACGAGCGTAGGGAACGCATGACCAGCACGCAGCGTCAGGTCTTTTGCGTCCTGCCTTGTTTCCCTGCGTTCCGGTAAGAGCCAGCGATGCGCGTTTGAATCCCGCCGGGCGTCAGACATGGAGTCCGAACTACGATGAGCACCAACCCGCCCCTGACACGAGACCGTTTGATTACCGAATTGGCTATGGCCGAAGCCGACCTGGCCGAGGTCAACGGCCAGTTGTCTGAAAAACCCGACCTGGGTCCTGGCACGGGCAGCACCGGCGCTATGAACTGGGAGATGGCCCTGGCCCGCAAGGAGTATATCGAGGCGCAGATCAAATCGCTGCAACAGGCATTGGAACGCGCCCAAAGCGGGGCCTATGGCCTCTGCCAGAATTGCGGTAAGGAGATCGAGCCAGAACGACTGGAAATCCTGCCCTCGGCCACGACCTGCGCCGATTGCGCGCGCAAGAACCGCTTCCCAGCTTGACTTTCGCCTCCCCTTCGGCATAAAATTTTGGTTTGCACCTGCTGTTCCGCCTCTTTCACCCGAACTCACAAGCCCGCCAGGCCGACGTAGCTCAGATGGCAGAGCCTCCGCCTTGTAAGCGGATCGTCGCCGGTTCGAGTCCGGCCGTCGGCTCTTGACCTGGGCCGAGTCCCCTGCCTCGTTGATCCGTGGCTTTTTGTTTTGCTTTTTACCAACTGCCTTTGATAGAATAACCCTCATGGGTCGGTGTCCCGAGCGGCAAAGGGTGCGGACTGTAAATCCGCCGGCGAAAGCGCCTTCGCAGGTTCGAGTCCTGCCCGGCCCACTGAAGCATTGCGAATGTCGGATTGCGAATGTGAAACTCTGGACTTCGCGATCCGACATTCAAACCCGCCCACATAGCTCAGTCGGTAGAGCACATTCTTGGTAAGAATGAGGTCAGCGGTTCGAAGCCGCTTGTGGGCTTGTTCACCATACCTTAACCCCTTTGGCCGTCCTCTCACAGGGACGGCCAAAAAACGCATCCCACCCGGCGCTGTTCGAGCGCCGCCCTGCTATTTCACCACCATGCCCGGCCGGTCAAGACTGGCCGCGCGAGCTTTTTGGAGGCAGCACCTTCT
>JAIBAP010000096.1 GCA_019695115.1 Caldilineales bacterium
AGGCGAATGACAGTTGACATAGCAAACCTCCTTCGAATGATGTGACTTCTATTCTACCTCAATTGTTAACGTTCCGCTCGACCGTTTGCTCCTCCCAAAATTTTGCGCAAAAATTGAGTGATGCGTGTTGCGTGGTGCGTGATGCGTGTTGCGTGGTTGAGATGGGGTGGTGCGTGGTGCGTGTTGCGTGGTTGAGATGGGGGTTACGTGGTGCGTGGTGCGTAGGGAACGCCGATTGACGCCAGAAACGGAACACGGAACACGAAACACATTTCGCAATCCGAAATTTACCCGCACAACTCGATCACCGTGTCATACAGCACATCGATGCCCCATTGCAGGGCGCTGATGGGGATGCGTTCGTCGTGGCCGTGGACGAGGTTGCGCCAGTCGAAATCGGGCGGGAAGTGCATGGGGCTGTAGCCGTAGGTCTGGGTGCGGAGCGGGGCCAGGTGTTTAGCGTCGGTGCCGCCGGCCAGGAGGATGGGGACGACGATGGCGCCAGGGTCGCGGCGGAGCAGGTTGCGCACCAGCGCCTCCCACAGTGGGCCGGAGGAAGGGGCTTCGAGTGCGATCGAGTCGTGCTCGGGCAGGTGGGTGATCTCCACCGGGAGGTCGTCGCCGATGGCTGCCCGCACTTCGGCGATGAGGTCGGCGCAGTTGGAGCCAGGCAGGATGCGGCCGTCGAGGATGGCCGAGACCTGGCTGGGGACGACGTTGACCTGCGTCCCGCCCGACAGCATGGTGGGCGCGGCCGAGTTGCGGGTGGTGTTGCGCAGCATCGTCCGCAGGCTGGAGGGCGGCATCTGGTCGAGGAGGGCGTCGAGTTGCTCTGGCCGGGTCAGGTCGGCGGGCGAGACGCCGAGGATGGGCGCCAGCTGGGCCAGGGTGTTGGTCAGGGTGGCGGTGAGGTGGGTGGGGAGGTGCCGGCGGGTGAGGCGTTCGAGGGCAAGGCTGAGGTAGCGGATGGCGTAGTCGTTATAGTTGGGCGAAGCGCCGTGGCCGGGCGCGGCCGTGGCCGTGAGTTGCAGGCGGCAGTTGCCCTTTTCGCCCACCTGGATGACGTACACCGCCTGCTCGCCCAGGTAGATCGGCAGCGCGCCCGATTCGCTCAACCCCATCTCGGCCTCCACCAGGGCCGGGTGCTGCTCGACCAGCCATTTCAGGCCATATTTGCCGCCCACTTCCTCGTCGGCACAGCCGGCGAAGATGATGTCGCGACGCAGTTGCGGACGCTCGGCCGCCAGTCGCAGCATCACCATCGCCTGTTGGGTGACGACGTTCTTCATGTCCAGGGCGCCGCGGCCCCAGATGAAACCGCCGTCGATTTCGCCGCCGAAGGGGTCGTGCGTCCACTGGCTGGCCTCGACGGAGACGACATCGAGGTGGTTGTAGAGCAAGAGGGGGCGCTGGCTGCCATCGCCGCGATAGCGGGCGACGACATTGCCTCGGCCCGGCGCCGATTCGAGCACCGTGGTCTCGTAGCCGGCCCCGCCCAGCAGCCCGGCCAGGTAATCGGCCGCCAGAAGCTCGTTGCCAGGTGGGTTGGTGGTATTCAGCCGGATGAGGGCTTGCAGGAGTTCGATGGCGTTCATGCGGCCTCCGGCAGGTTCTTGACCAGGACTTTCCATGTCCCGCGCTGGACTTTGGCGTTCTCCTGGTTGAGGACTTCGATCTTGAAGGTCACATAGCCGCCGCCCAACCGCTTCATTGCCTGTTTTTCAGCTACGGTGGCGCGGATGCGCACCGTATCGCCGATCTTGACCGCGGCCCGGAATTCCCATTCCAGCCCCATGAAGGCCATGACCGTATCTTCCATGAAGCCCAGGCGGGTGGCCAGGCCGGTGGCGATGGAGAGCACCAGCAGACCGTGGGCGATGCGTTCGCCGATCATCTGCTCCTTGCTGTATTCGGCGTCGGTGTGGATCTGGTTCCAGTCGCCCGAAAGCATGGCGAACTGGACGATGTCAGCCTCGGTGACGGTGCGGCCAACGCTTTCGACGCTGGTCCCTGGCTCGAATTCCTCGAAATAAAGCCCGCGCGGGCGGGAGAGTGCGGCCATGAAGTGCTCCTTGGGGTTGGAGATTGGAGATTGGGGATTGGAGATTGCGAAATGGGAGACGGAACCGCAAGCGTCAGCGAGCGGTATGGTTAGGCGGAGTGAGCACGCCTACGTGCGAACGGTGCTGCGCTCAGAATCGCGCCCGGCCGGAAGACCACACCGCGCGCGAGGATGGCGCGATTCTAACCGTCGGCGGCGCGGCTTGTCAATCCATTTTGACCATCGAGAGCATGGCCGGGCCGGACAACGCGGCTCCGGCTGTCGAAGGGAAGGCTCCGCGGCAATGACTCTCTTTGCAGCACTATCGGCAATCATCTATACTGGCCCCCGATCCGATTCCGATCACACAAAATAGGAGACGACTCGATGAAAGTACAGGACCTGATCGCTCAGAATGTGGGTGCTTCACCTGATGCGATCAATAGCTTGATCCAACTGCAGGGTCTGATTACGCATGTCGACCAACTTTTAGCCGAGCTCAAATCACAAGTGCAAAATCAGACCAACGAAGGCATTCAGTATCTTATCAACTGTTATCAGCAATTTGCCATCAACTTCTATGCTGCCTTCGATCGATCGCTAAAAGCCGACCCCAACGAGCCGGCCGAGAAATACGCCTATTGGCGCGAGCGGGCGATCGAGAAGCTGGTGAACTATTGGAACATGCTCAGCCCCTTGCTGAGCGGGATTCAGGATCCACGGATGGCGAAGCTGCGAACCCTGGTGCGAGAGGCGGCTCCCGGCAAGCGTTGGATCGACCATTGGAGCGACGACTGGCGCAGCCGTGTTCCGGTCTATCGCAAGTCAGGCGAGCGGGTTGATTGGGAGAGCCGTTGGCAAGATGCGATCATCACCATCCCCTATTATGGCACCCGCTTCGAATTGCTGCGTTTCGACTATGCCCCCTATGTTTTTGTCACCGGCGTACCGCTTCAGGACTTGGAGACGCCCTGGCAATGGCATGTTGTCTGGCATGAAATGGCCGGGCAGATCGTGCTCGATCTGGTGAAAAGAAAGGAAATCGATAAGATCGTCAAAGCTGCGACTGATTTGGGGCAATGGGATGAATGGCGGGTCATGGTCGAATCCGCCGTCAATTCCCGCCCCTCTGCTGCCGAGCCGATGACGATTTCTTTTGCTGATGTCGATCGATCGGGCTGGATGCAGGAGCTGGTCGAGGATGCCTACGGCGTGCTCTCGCTCGGCCCTTCCATGCTCCTGGCCATGAAACAGGTCTTTGCTCGTTATTATCTCGGCGACATCGCCTTGTTCGACACGCGTCACCCACCGGTGAAGCTGCGGCTGGACATGGCGGCGGCCCTCTTGCAGATCATGGGCTTTGGCGATACCCTCACGCCTGACGAAGCGACGGCGGCGACCTCGCTCCAAGATGTGGCCCAATTGGTGGCCAAGTTGCTGAGGGATGGTTATGTCGGCAAGGAGTTTAGCGCCAGGCCGGACGCCAAAGCGGAATCTGGCTTGCAGGACGAGTTTGTGAACGGCCGCCCGGTCGGCGGCGTCCCGACTGCCGCCCTCCTGGCTGCTGCCCGTCTGGCATTCGACCAGAAGCCCGCCAATGGCCTGGACATTGCCCGCGCCGCCTACGAATCACTGCCCGCTGCCGATGAACCTTACGTCGCCCTGCCTGCCCCGGACGATGACTTTTTCGAGAGCCTGGTTGCGCGCTCGTCCTGGAAAGAACTGCTCCACCAGGCGTTTCATGTCTATGATGGCGCTACGCCGAGAGGACACGACTCGCACCCCGTGACTTTATCTTGGACGGCACACGGCGAGTCACACAGCATCCGGCATACGACTGCCGACCATGTCTGAACCATCGCCCCCACCCTTCGCTTGCCCCACTACCTTTGCAGAACTCGGTCGCGTTGGCTGGGGAGGGCCAGACGTTCGATGTGGCTGCGCAGCAAGCGTTGGGCGGTTGCCGTATCGTCCTGCCCCTCGGCAATTTGCATGAGCACCCAATAGGGAAAAGGGAGTTCGGGCGCGAGGTCGATCGCCCTCTCGGCCAGGTCTTTGGCGCGTGACTCATCGGGCTTGTCTTCCCAATCGAGCAAGATATGGGCCAGCATAGCCAGGGCGAGAGCCTGGTCGGTTGGCGGTGAGGTCGCGCTTTGATCCATGGCGATAAAGGGTTCGACATCCTGCCGCAGCATGGCTGCATCGAAGTCGGTATAGGGGCACAGTTCCAGCGCCCTTGCCCGGCCAAGCCGCCACAGCGCCCGGTCTGGCTGCAAAGCGACGGCGGCATCGAAATGCCCGGCCGCTTGATCGAGGCAGGCCCGGCGCGCAGCCGGCGTGCGCACAAGCTGCGCTTCCAGGGCATGGGCGATGCCAATGCCCGCTTCACTGCGCGCCATCATCTCCGCCCTCGCTCCCGCCGAGCGTTCCAACTCAAGCGCCCGACCAAAGGCCTGGCGCGCTTTCTCCCACTGCTCATCGTGCAGCCATGCCTGACCCAAGAGGAGATTGACTTCGGGCGATGGCGCCAATGGCGCCAACGGCGACAGCGCCTCGCTGCTTTGCTGGTACCGCCCGGCTGCATAGGCCACGGCCGCACGCAGGAAGGTGCGACCATAGGCGATCTGGGTTTGCAGCGACAGCATCGCCGGCTCATCCACCCATTCGATCCGGTAGGCCGGCTGCCGGGGGAAGTGGATGTCCAGGGTGATGGCGTCGCCGGCGCAACTGGCTGCGATCTGCATCTCTGCTTCGGCGACGGCAACCATCTTGCCGCCGCCGGCTGCGATCTCATCCTGCAACCGCTGTTTGTTGGCTTCGCAGCCGCTCAGTTCAAGGCTGACAGGAAGCGGCAGGGCCACCATCGGCGTGGAAGTGGGGAGCAGAGCCAGGTCTGCGGGCGTCGGCGTGGCGGCCGGCGTGGGGGTGGGGGTCTCGCGGTCGATCAGCAGCGAGGCAGCGAGGGCCGCCACGGCCAGAACCAGCAGCACAGCCCCGCCAAGCCCCCATTTCTTGCGGCTGCCCGGTCGTTTGGCCGACGGCGATGGCTGGGCCTCCTCCTGGGCCTGGTGGGGCGATGCCAATTCGCCTTCGATCTCGACCAATCTGGCTTCGTCCGCTTTGATCTCGCGTTCGATCTGCTCACAGCGCACGGCCAGCCGCGCTCGTTCTTCTGGCGGCGCTATAACCATTTCCTCGCGCAGGTGCACCAAATAGCGTTTCTGCTGTTCCAGTCGCCTGGTCAAGCTCTGTTGTTCCTGGCGAAGCGTTTCCTGGTCTGTCTTCATGGCGTCGGCTGGTGGAGGGACGGGGTCGATGATCGTGCATTCTACCTTTTCGAGGCGTCCTGTTCAACTTGGGGGAGGAGGGGAAGGTCCACACCATCCGTGCGGATTCGAGATCGCCGCTTGACTTGCGCGGTCAAGGCCGGGGCGCTAGAATCCAGCCAAGACCTTGATTGCCTACATTGCCCCACCACGCCGTCCAGAGTAAAATAGAACCATGTCGACTATCCATATTGAAACCCAAGTCACCCTTGAGGATTTGCTCAAAGCCGTTGGGCAATTGGGTATGACTGATTTGGAGCGATTTGCATCTCAGGTGATACGCTTGCAGGCGCAGCGCAAAGCGGTCAGTGTGCCCGCCCGAGAAGCAGAGCTATTGCTGGCAGTCAATCAAGGGTTTCCTGCGGCTTGGCGTAGCAGCTATCAAGCCCTGCAAGTCAAGCGCCAAACAGAGAGTCTGACCCCCGAAGAGGAACAAGAATTCTTCGATTTGATTACCCGGCGGGAGAACTGGCAGGCGCAACGCCTGGAAGCCCTGGCAGAACTGGCCCGTTTGCGCGATACGACGTTGCGGGGAGTAATGAAGCAGCTAGGAATACAATCACCTGGCTATGTCTGAAAAACGCATTTCTCGCCGCAGTCGGCGAATCGTTGCGGAACGCGCGCGGGAATGTTGTGAGTATTGTCAGAACCAATTGCTTTTTTCGGGCGATCCATTCGTCGTTGAACACATTTACCCCCAAAGTCGTGGCGGTACAAACGCGTTGGATAATTTGGCATTGGCTTGTCAGGGCTGCAACGGCTTCAAGTACGACAAAGTGACTGCCGAAGACCCGACCACCGGTGAAGTGGTTCCGCTTTTCCATCCTCGGAAAGATCAATGGAATGAAAATTTCGTGTGGAGCGAAGATTTTGCGCTGATCATTGGCTTGACTCCTGCTGGCCGAGCAACCGTAGAAACCTTACAGTTGAACCGTGAGGGAGTCGTGAATCTCCGCAAAGTCCTGTTCGTGATGGGCGAACATCCCCCCAAGCCCTGAGAGGGGCTAACATGCGGCTCATGTTGCGTGTATCGCCGGAGATTCATGCCGCAGTTGCGGCGGCGGCACAAGTCGGCGGCAAGAGCAGCAATCAGTAGGCCACAGAGGCATTCACGCAGGCGGTGCGTGCCTGGCAGATCAGTTCAGGTGCGACGCACTTTGAGCGACCTCATGACCTGCATGATACTGAAAACCCGAGTCATTGACGCTCGCGAAGTGCGTCGCACCTCTAGGGTGAACACTTACCAAGATAGGAAGTTATGAGGAGTTCTTAGCAATGAATAACAAGTCCAATAATCGGGTATTTGGCATGAAATTTGCCAATGTATATCCGCTCTACGTTAAAAAGGCAGAACGCAAAAATCGTACTAAAGAAGAAGTTGACCAAATCATCTGCTGGTTGACTGGTTACAGCCAAACAGGGTTGCAACAGCAGATCGAACACGGGAATGATTTTGAAACCTTTTTTGCGCAAGCACCCGCCATGAATCCAAATCGTTCGCTGATCCAGGGTGTCGTCTGTGGTGTTCGCGTGGAAGAAATCGAAGACCCGCTCATGCAAAGCATACGCTATTTGGATAAGCTGATTGATGAGCTTGCAAAAGGAAAAGCAATCACGAAGATTATGCGTCAGTAAGTCGTTTCGAGGTAAGTGTTCATCTTAGAGGTGCGACGCACGTATCTGTTCACGTTCTGTCATTGCGAGGGGCGACAGTCGTCCTGAACGCAGTGAAGGAAGCAATCCCCAAATCGCATTAGAAAGTTGGGGATTGCGTATCTGTTCACGTGCTGTCATTGCGAGCGGAGTCCGGCATGGTTTTCGCCGGACGAAGCGAAGCAATCCCCAAATCGCATGAGAAAGTTGGGGATTGCTTCGGCCTACGGCCTCGCAATGACAGACAAGGTGAACTCTTACCTTCAACTTACCGCCTCCCCGCGTCCCCGCTTGTCGAACTTCCGCGCAATGACAGACAAGGTGAATTCGTACCTCCAACCAAGGTTTATCCGCATGATAGCCTTAATGGTGGTTTTTGGCTTGTTGGGGGCGATTACGTGTTCATCGCTGTTTCGTATTGGCGGCGCCAGGATCCCGGAGTCTCAAGTAATTAGTAGCTCGGCTGACCTTTGTATTGGCTTCGCTGGCAGTGCCGGCTCGGCTGAGAATGTCTGTATGTTTACATATCGTTGTTCTAACCCATCAAAGCCCGAGAATTGCCAATCTCCGGCTGTGATTGCTACCACTTGGACAATGGAATGTCCAGTAATCAGGTTGAAAGACAAAGATAGAGATGGTTTTCGTGAGGTGTATGTTACTCAGGATCGCCTATGTAAGGAGTTTGCGCATCCCTGGCAACCGGATGAACGGATTCTCAATTTCGTGATCAGTCCGGAAGGCTCATTTGTCAATACCAACTAGCAGCCTGTCGGAAAAGTCGGCTGGACACGGATAAACACGGAAGAACACGGATTGGAGCGATGATTTTGTGTTGAGAATCCGTGTGAATCGGCCTCGATCCGTGTCCCAACTATCCTGGAAGCGACTTCGTCGACAACCAACTAGCAGCCTGTCGGAAAAGTCGGCTGGACACGGATAAACACGGAAGAACACGGATTGGAGCGATGATTTTGTGTCGAGAATCCGTGTGAATCGGCCTCGATCCGTGTCCCAACTATCCTGGAAGCGACTTCGTCGACAACCTGCTAGGGGAGAAAGAGGGAAACACATGGGATCAAACACCACAAAGATGATACAAATGCTTTGTAGTAACGATTATGCGTCCAGCACCCCGGTTTTTCCCGCCCAAAGAGGACCCCAATCACCACGATGCAGGTTTTGCAAATGTGCCTTCAGAGTCGGTTAGCGAAGTTGGGAACAGGCTTTTGGATAACGCGCCTTTCCGAATGTTCTTGATGAAATCTGCGTTAGCAATCAGCGCTTTACTGGGGTGTTTTTGTGGATTAAGTATGCCGATCTTTTTTCCCAGTTCTTTCTTGACAAATTGAATGGGCAAGAGCAAATCGGAGTCATTGGAGATAATCACGGCAACATCGTAGGCGTTTTTGTACCCGTCGCTCAGAAGATGGAGAGCGAGGTTCACATCGGATCCCTTCTCTTCAGTCTTGATTACCCTGACGTAGCCGGTTTGGGGTGGGGCAAGAGGCATCATGATCTCATGGGTTAAGAAATGACCATAGATGATTTGAATGTCGGCTATCGTCTGTAAGGCTCGCAAGTAGATTTGTTGACGGGTTAATTGGCCGGGATTGTTCGGGCGTGGATTCACGAGAGCAGTGAAATACTTTATCTGTCCAACAGTGTCCTGTGGCAGCATGACCTGGCACAGTCTGGCAATGTCCAACCAGCGATAAGGCGTGCTTTTCAACGCCCCGTAATAAAGGTTGAAGCCGTCAACGTAGACGTTCGTTTTCAAGAAGACCTCCTGGAAACACAGAAGCCGTCCCTGCGGACGGCTTCGCACCCCTTCGCCGAAGCTAACGGGGGGGATATGTACACAGTATAATTTGACAAGCGCGCAAGCGCAAATCTCGCCTACGCGCGAACATCTGTCTGACAACATCTCCAACCGGCCGGGAATGATCTGCGTTTCGCCGCTGACACTGATCGCTAGACGCGCAAAACCAACAGCGCCGGTCACCCATCATGACAAGCCTCGACTGACCCTGGATGCCTGAGACCCGACGGCCACGGTTGCTTCATGGTCATACCTTTGGCAGGGCTTGCCCCCGCATCCCAGTCGTGATACGCTGATCGCAGGCATCACCATACCAACCTGTTCGAGCAATCAGCTGCGCGGCCCAGCCGCCCACCCACCATGTCCACCCGCACCACCAACCAAGACATCGCCGCCGCCCTCCAAACCATCGGCGACATCCTCCTGATCAAGGGCGAAAACCGCTTCCGCGTCCTCGCCTTCCAGAACGCCGCCGAGAGCATCACCAACCTGGGTCAGGACATCAACGCCGTCTACGCCGCCGGCCAGCTGCAAAGCATCCCCAACGTCGGCAAAGCCATCGCCGCTGACATCGCCCAACTGCTGGAAACGGGCCAGATCGGCTACCTGGAAGAACTGAAGGCCGAGGTGCCGATGGGCGTGGTGGAAATGTTGCAGGTGCCCGACATGGGGCCAAAGAAAGCCGCCCGGCTGTGGCAGGAACTGGGGATCACCAGCATCGCCGAGTTGCGGGCAGCGGCTGAGGCGGGCAAACTGCGCGACCTCTCCGGCTTTGGCGTCAAGTCCGAAGAGAAAATCCTGCGCGGCATCGACCTGTTAGCCCGCCGCGGCGAGCAGCGGACGCCGTTGGGCGTGGGCCGGCCGGCCGTGCTCGACCTGGCTGCCGGGCTGCGCGCCGCCCTCCCGCCGGGTTCCATCGACCAGATCGAGCCGGCCGGCAGCGTCCGCCGCTGGAAAGAAACTGTCGGCGATCTCGACCTGCTGGCCACCCTCGGCCCCGCGGGCGACCCGGACGCCGTCATGGCCGCCTTCCAGACCCTGCCGGCTGTGGCCGAGGTGGTGGCCGCCGGGCGCACCAAAAGCCGCGTCCGCCTGGCCAACGGGCTGGAATGCGACCTGCGCCTGGTGGAGCCGCGGCATTGGGGCGCGGCCCTGCAGTACTTCACCGGCAGCAAAGAACACAACGTCGCCTTGCGCGAGCTGGCCCTCAAGCAGGGCTGGAGCCTGAACGAATACGGCCTGACAGCCACGGGCAAGGGCGACGCTCCCGAAGGCGAAGAACGCTTCTTTGCCGACGAGGCCGCGCTCTACGGCTTCCTGGGCCTGGACTGGGTCCCCCCGGAATTGCGCGAAGACCGGGGTGAGATCGAGGCCGCCCGTGAGCATCGCCTGCCCCGCCTGTTGGCCCAAACCGACCTGCTGGGCGAGTTGCACGGCCATAGCACCTGGTCGGACGGCACTGCCAGCATCGAGGAGATGGCCGCCGCCGCCCAACGCCGGGGCTATCGCTACTGGCTGGTCAGCGACCACAGCGTGGGTTTGGGCATCGTCGGCGGGCTGGATGGCGAACGTCTGCGCCAGCAGGCTGCTGAAATCCGGGCGCTGAACGAGGGCTGGGTGCGGGCAGGGGTCGATTTCCGCCTGCTGCACGGCATCGAGGTCGAAATCCTGGCCGATGGCAGCCTGGGCCTCCCCGATGACGTCCTCGCTCTGCTGGATGTCGTCGTCGCCAGCATCCACAGCAGCCAGCGCCAGGATCGCGAGACGATCACCGCCCGCTGCCTGAAAGCAGTGGCGAATCCGCATGTGGACATCCTCGGCCACCCCACCGGCCGGCTGTTGGGCAAGCGCGACCCCTCCGACCTCGACCTGGAGCGGGTGTTGCAGGCCTGCGCTGCTGCTGGAACCGTGGTCGAGATCAACGCCCACCCCAGCCGTCTCGACCTCAATGATGTCTTCGCCCGCCGCGCCGTTGCCCTCGGCTGCCGGATTGCCATCAGCACCGACGCCCACGCCCCCGATGAGATGGATCTGCTGCCCTACGGCGTGGCCACGGCCCGCCGCGCCGGCCTCGTCCCCGCCGATGTGATCAACACTCGCCCCGCCGCCGAGATGTTGGCCCTGCTCAAGCCCTGAGCCATTGTACCGCCCCTTGCAGATTCGGGCCGCCCCTTTCGCTAGAGTAAACGGTGATGCGGGCCTGGCAACGCCATAGGACAAAAGCGCTCATCGCCGTAAGACAAGCGACGGCAAACCCATCCATGCAAAGCGCCTCCCTGTTCCCCGCACCCCGCACCGCGGAACACGGAACACGAAACACGAAACACCCCCCACCTTCCACCCCCTCAGGAGATCTCCCCATGCCGTTCGAACTCGCCCCCCTGCCCTACGATTACGAGGCCCTCGCCCCCCACATCAGCGGCAACACCATGCACTTTCACCACGACAAGCACCACGCCGCCTACACCAACAACCTGAACGCCGCCATCGCCAAGCACCCCAGCCTGGCCGATCATAGCGCCGAAGACCTGCTGCGCGATCTGGATCGCGTCCCCGAAGACATCCGCATGGCCGTGCGCAACAACGGCGGCGGCTTCGTCAACCACAACCTGTTCTGGGAGACGATGGGGCCGAACGCCGGCGGCGCCCCGACCGGCGAACTGGCCGCGGCCATCGACGCCGCTTTCGGCAGCTTCGATGCCTTCAAGACCGCCTTTGCCAATGCCGGCGCTACCCGTTTCGGCTCTGGCTGGGCCTGGCTGGCGCTGGATGGCGATGGCAAGCTGGCCGTCTATAGCACCGCCAACCAGGATAGCCCCCTGATGCAGGGGCACACCCCGCTGCTGGGCCTGGATGTGTGGGAGCACGCCTATTACCTGGATTACCAGAACCGCCGCCCCGACTACATCGGCGCCTTCTGGAACGTCGTCAATTGGGGCGCCGTCGCCGCCCTGTACGCAGCGGCGATGCACTGAACCGACCCGCAACCAGCCCTTTGCAACACCCCTGATCGTCCAAAAAAGGTCGGGGGTGTTGCTGTTGATAGGAACTAGGCGGTCGTTCTCCTCGTCCTGTACTCCAAGTCCTTGAATTCTAGTCCGTCTCACATTTCATGCCCACCCTCCGCCTCAGCCGCCAACAATGGCTCGCCCTGTCCGTCCTCCTGGCCGTCGTCACCCTGGCCTGGTGGTTCCGCCAGCCGCTGCGCCTCCATCTGAGCAATCTGCCTGAGGCCCGCACCTGGCTACAGAGCCTGGGGCCGTTGGGCGCAGTCATTTTCATCGGCATCAACGCCGCCCAGATTGTGCTGGCGCCCATCCCCGGCTACATCGTTCAATTGGCAGGCGGCTGGGTGTTCGGCGTCTGGCAGGGGGCGCTGCTGGGGATTCTCGGCCTGGCTCTGGGCGCCGCCCTGGCCATGACCCTGGCGCGGTTGCTCGGCCGACCCTTCGTCAGCCGGATGGTGGGGGCCGCACGGCTGGCGCGGTGGGAGCATGTGACCCGCGCCGACCGGCCCTGGTTCTGGGCCTTACTTTTTCTGGCCCCCATCGGCGACCTGCCCTACTTTCTGGCCGGACTCTCCCGCTATCCCATCTCGCGCCTGGTGCTGATCGCCGTGATCATACGCAGCCCCAGCGTCACGCTGGCTGCGGCCATCGGCGCCGGCGCTGTGGCAGTTGATCCGGCGCAAGTGTTGGCCTGGCTAAGCGCACAGGCGACCTCGCTCCATCCCTTGCTTGTGGCGACGATTCTCATCGCTCTGGCAGCGCTGGCGCTCCTGGCCGTACGCTTTGGCCTGCGGCTCAAGGACACCCTACTGGCGCGGCTCAACCAGAATTTTCGGGCAGAAGGGGCGCCTGAGCCGCTGCACGCCGCGGACTGACGATCAGTCCGGCTCTGGGGTGGGTTCGGGAGCGGCAGGGGCGGCCGGCAAACGCCTGGGGCGGGCCAGCTTGATCAGCTTGCGACAGCGCGGGCATTCGACATGGATGCTCTTGCTGTTGGCGGGGCTTTGTTCCACGGCCAGGGCAAGGGCTTCGGGGGTGAGGAACCACTGGTTGCGGCAGTAGGGGCAGGTTGCTTTCATGTGTTCGATAGATTGGGGAGGATATGATTCGTTGCCGCGGATTATAGCATTTCCGGGGCCGGGGGCGTCACTTTGGCGCCGGGCCGGATCACGGCCGCAGCCAGGTAGAAGATGGCGCGCTCGCGCAAGGACAGACAGGCGAGCAGGTAGGCGGCGGCTCCGGCGGCGGCAGCCAGGGCCAGGGTGAGCGCAGGGGCCAGGGATCGGGCCGCGGCCAGGGCGAGGACGGCGGTGATCGTCACCCCCATGACGGCCGTGGCCGCCAGTACGCGGGCCAGGGTGAGGGCCAGCGCCCGGCCATCCACCGCCCCCCACCGCCGCCGCCGCAGGGCGAACAGGACCAGAACTTCGGCGCTGACGGCGATCGAGTTGGCCAGTGCCAGGCCGCCATGCCCCATTGCTTGCATGAGCACAATCCCCAAGCCGATGCTGACGACGGCCGAGCCGATGGCGACGAAGAGGGGGGTGAGGGTGTCCTGTTGGGCGAAGAAAGCTCGCGCTGCCAGTTCCAGCACGGTGTGGGCGGCCAGGCCGAGGGCGAAGAAGCGCAGGGCGGTGTAGATGGCGGTGATGGCGGCGCTATCGAAGCTGCCGCCGCCATAGAGCATATCGAGCAGCGGCTGGCCGAGGAGGATGAGGCCGAGGGCGGCGGGGACGGCCAGGGCGAGCACGGCGCGGGTGGTCTCGCCCAGCGTCTGGCGCAGACCCGAAAAGTCATGGCGGGCGGCGAGTTCGGCAAAGGTGGGGAAGGCGACGAGGCCGAAGGCGGTGCCGATGATGGTTTCGGGCAGTTGCATGGCGTCCCAGCCCCATTCCAGGCCGCTGACGCTGCCGGCCGGGAGGCGGGAGGCCAGGTTGGTGGTGGCAATGAGGGTGAACTGGAACACAGCCAGGTCGAGGATGCGCGGTCCCATCAGCACGGCCACCCGTCGCACGGCCGGGCTGCGGCCATCTAGCACCGGCTGCCAGCGAAAGCCGTAGCGGAGCAGCGCCGGGATTTTGGCGGCCAGATGCAGGGCCGCGCCCAGAACGGCGCCCATCGCCAGCCCGCGCACCCCCCAGACCGGGACGAACCAAATGGCGCCGGCGGCGATGCCCAGAGGATAGAAGACGGGGGCCAGCGCCGGCAGCAGGAAGTGCTTGAAGCCGTGGAGGGCGCTGGTCTGCACCGAACTGATGCCGAAGAGGAGGGTCGAGACCAGCACCAGACGCATGAGGTCGGCGGCGGCGGCCTGGCCGGCGGCGTCGAAGCCAGGCGCAATCAGGCGCCGCACCAGCCAGGGCGCGGCCAGGCCGG
Organism: Caldilineales bacterium; assembly: GCA_019695115.1. GTDB lineage: Bacteria > Chloroflexota > Anaerolineae > J102 > J102 > SSF26. The sequence continues at coordinate 14,224 of JAIBAP010000096.1, forward strand.
CCAGGCCGGCGCCGATGGCGACGATGAGCACGACCCAGTTGGTGATGGCGCTAGCCAGGCGCCAGGCGCCGGCGCGGTTTTCCTGGGCCAGGAAATCGGCGAAGACGGGGATGAAGGCGGTGGCCAGGGCGCCGCCGGCGACGATAGTGAACAGCAGGTCGGGCAGCTTGAAGGCGGCGTAGTAGGCGTCGAGTTCGGCGCCGATGGTGAAGTGCTGGGCGATGATGATGTTGCGGAACAGCCCGGCCGCCGCCGCCAAGCCAAAACAGGCGGCCACCACCAGGGTGTTGGCGGCGATGTGGGAACGGGTGGGCGAGGCAGTGGTTATGTTGCCACGAATCTTACGAATTTTCACGAAGATGGATTCAGGGTTGGGGTGGGCGTCGGGGCTCGTGGTTGCCACGAATTTCACAAATTGTCACGAAGCTCGCCCGGTCTACTCGCCCAGTTCGGTCAGGGCGGCGGCGGCAGGCGCGTAGGTGGGGTTGAGTTCGAGGGCGCGGCGATAGGCAAGGCGGGCGGCGGGTGCATCGCCCAGGGCTTGCAGGGCGCGGCCGCGCCAGTAGTGCAGTTCCTCGACCGTGGTCGTGGTGCGCAGGGTGGCGTCGGCCAGCGCCAGGGCTTCCTCGTGACGGCCTACCGCCGAATAAGCCTGGAAGGGGCCGAACTGGTACCACAGCATCCGCCAGGGCAGACCGATGATGCGGGCCTGGTCGAAAGCGGCGGCGGCCTCATCCGCCCGGCCCAGGGCCACGAGCGCGCTGCCCTGGTTGAACCAGGCGAAGGCGTCGTTGGGGTTGGCGGCAATCTCGGCTTGTGCTGTTTGCAGTGCGCCTTCCCACATAGCCTGCTCGTCGGCGGCCTCGGCCATGATGCTGGCGGCTACGGGCGCCTGTTCGTCGCTAAAGACGACCAGGTGGGCGCGGTTGAAGACGCGCCAGAGTGCGGCAAGTTCGGCGTAGGGCAGGCGAATGCCCTGGTAGGGTGCGTCGCGGGAGATGCCGGTGGCTACATAGCTGTCGTAGGCAATCCACTCCTGTTTGGCGTCGTCGTAGCCGGTGAGCAGGCGGTAATGGCCCATGCCGTCGTTCGGTTCCGGCTCCAGCCAGGTTTCCACCAGCACCGGGATGCCGGCGTTGAGCCACTGGCGCAGCGTGTCGGCGTTGCCATCGAAGAGGACCGCTGCCTGCAAGCCCTGGCCGCGGGCGAAGGCCGCCAGTTCGTCCAGGTTGACGTTCTTATCGTCGGGGTGGTGGCGCAGGACTTTGCGGATGTCTTCCTGGGTCAGCGGGCTGCCAAAGTAGCTGAGCTGCATCGACAGCGTGGCCGGGCCGCAGTTGTTCCAGGTCTGCCAGGCGTGGCGGAAGCCGGTGAGGGAGAGGGTGGGAGGGGGAGAGGGGGAGAGGGAGGGAGGGGGAGACGCAGGGAGGGTGGGGGTGGAAGTGGGGGAGATGGAGGGAGGGGTGGAAGTGGGGGAGATGGAGGGAGTGGGAGACGCAGGGAGGGTGGGGGTGGGGGAGGAGGTGAGCGAGAGGGTGGGAGTGGGAGAGACAGTGGGTGGAGGGGGGAGGCAGGGGGTTGCTGGGGAGGATGTCTGGTCGCTGGTCTCCGACCCGCCGCTGCAGACCAGGGCGTGGGCCTGCCCTCCGTCCTCTGCTCTCTGCTCCCCAGGCGTGGGCAGGGGGGTGGGCACCAGGAGGGGGTGCTCGACCGGGCGGCGCTGGGCGATCTCAGCCCGGGCGCGGCGGATGAGGCCGTCTGGCCCGCCATAGCGAAGGATGTCGGCAGCGACGATGAGGAGGAAGACGGCCAGGAGACAGGCTCCCGCCGCCAGGATGAGGCGCTTCATAGTCGCGCACTATAGCACGGACGGGTGAACCTTGTTGGGCGGATGGACTACAGACCAGCGACGATTGGACTGCGAACGCCCGACCGGTGTGGTTGATGACCCGAACATGACGCAAGTCATGGTCTGGCAGCCAGGAATGCGCTACACTGGCCCTTGCGCAACCCGGAACCCTGCACCCGGAACCCGGAACACCATCCCACGGAGGACGCACCATGGAAGTTCAAGGACGAACGATTCTCGTACTCGGCGGCGGCGGCATGGTCGGCAAGGCCATTTGCCGGCGGCTGCTGCGCGACAAACCCACCCATATCATCATTGCCTCCATCGATCAGGCGGGCGCGGAGCGGGCTGCCGCCCTGATCGGGGCGGAAGCGCCGCCAGGGACAGAGGTGAGCGCCTGCTGGGGCAATATCTTCGTCCGCTGGGAGTACAAGGACTGGACCTGGCCCGAGATCCTGGCCGATGCCGAGGCGCGGCGGCTGGCTCTGGCCGACTTGCTCGACCCCCTGGCCGGGGAGCGCAAGGCTGAGGTGCTGGAGCACTCGACCCTTCACCGTTTTGCCCACCAGTATCGGCCCGATGCCATCGTCGATTGCATCAACACCGCCACCGCCTTCGCCTATCAGAACATCTATGCCAGCGCCCGCGAGTTGCAAGCAGCGGCCGCCGGCGACCCGGCCGGCTTCGCTGAGGCGGTCGAGCGCCACCTGGCCAAGCTCTACATCCCCCATGTCGTCCGCCACATCCAGGTCTTGCAGGAGGTGCTGGCCCCCGACCCCGAAAACGGCTGGCCGGGCGTCAAGGTCTATCTGAAGGTGGGCACCAGCGGCACGGGCGGGATGGGTCTGAACATCCCCTACACGCACGGCGAAGAAAAACCCTCGTCGGTGCTGCTCTCGAAGGCGGCGGTGGCGGGCGCACACAGCCTCTTGCTTTTCCTGCTGGCCCGCACTTCCACCGAGATGGCGGCGATCAAAGAGATCAAACCCACGGCCGCCATCGGCTGGGCCGAGATCGGCCATGGCCCCATCCGGCGCGGGGGCAAGGTCATCCCGCTCTACGATTGCCCGCCCGACCACGCCTATCCCCTGGCCGATGCGCTGGCCCCCACCGGCCCATTCGGGGTTCCGGTCGAGGGCCGGGTGCTGGAGAATGTCTTCATCGACACGGGCGAGAACGGCCTTTTTGCCCTGGGTGAGTTCTCGACCATTACCTCGCTCAACCAGATGGAGTTCGTCACGCCCGAAGAGATCGCCCGCTACGCCAGCCTGGAGATCAAGGGCGGCAACACCGGTTTCGATGTGATCAGCGCCATCGACCAGTCAGTGCTGGGGCCAACCTATCGCGCCGGCATCCTGCGCGAGGGTGCGCTGGCGCGGATGAAGCAGTTGGAGGAGGATCACGGCGTGCGCAGCGTGGCCTTCGAGGTGCTCGGCCCGCCCCGGCTGTCGAAATTGCTGTTCGAGGCCTATCTGCTGCAACGCATCAGCAGCGACCGCATCTCGCGGCTCTTGCGGATGTCGCCCGAAACCCTGGCCCGCGCCTGTTTCGACGAAATCGCCCACGATGCCGACCTGCGTGCTCAGATCATCTCCATCGGCATCCCCATCCTCGCGCCCGACGGCGCCCGGTTGCTGCGCGGGCCGCAGTGCAAAGCCCAGGCCGCGGACGATGGCTGGGTGGATCTGCGCCCGCAGAATATGATCCACTGGCAAGAGCGGCTGCGCACCATCCAGGCGATGACCCGCGCCGAGCTGGAGGCAGACGCCGGGCAGTATTCCTCGCGCTTCTATCGCGTGTTCGTGGACCCTGCTACTGGCGATGTGACCGACGCGCTCGTCATCGGCGACCTGGCCGGGTGGATTTTCAGCTACGAGGAGAAGGGGGCGCGGATGAAGGCATAGGGGCAGGGCGAGGCCAGTGGAGGCTCCCCGGCCTTGTCCCTGCTATCGCAACACGTAACCATTCACGTTGTGTCATTGCGAGTTATCCATGCCTCGCGGCGGCATGCGCCCGAGCAATGAACTCCCACCCTGTCTTTCCGAACGGGTCGATCTGGCGTTCAGTCGCTTCGATCCGCCAGTGAAGGAATCCCCAAAGCTGGAAGTTCATAAGCAGGGGCGACAGCCGTCCTGAACGCAGTGAAGGAAGCAATCTCCAAATGGCATTGGGAACCGGGGATTGCTTACTTCGCTGATGCCGTTGGTTTATTTATGGTCAAGTAAAGTAGGCATGGAAACTGGTTGAACAATGGTTGAGCGTGTGGCAAAATGAGCGTCGGCCATAGACGTATGGCAGCAACTACAGCCAAGTCACTTTGAA
>JAIBAP010000097.1 GCA_019695115.1 Caldilineales bacterium
CCCCACCTCCCACTCGCCGTACTCACTCTCCTGCGCCCGACCACCCTTGGCGCCGTTCTCCCATTGGCCGCGCTCGCTTTCGTCCCTCCCACTCTGCTCAACCCGGGAAACTTTGACGCTCACCCCTTGACTGGCGGCGGATTGCGCAAAACGCCGCCGGCAGTGCAAAATAGCTGATCATCATTCATGAGGAGACCTGGAAATGCCCATCAATCTACGCCACCGCAGCTTCGTCAAAGAACTGGATTTCAGCCCTGAAGAACTGAGATTCTTGCTCAAACTGTCGGCCGACCTCAAGACGGCCAAGTACGGCGGTTTCGAGCAGCAGCGGCTCAGGGGCAAGAACATCGCCCTCATCTTCGAGAAGACTTCCACGCGCACCCGCTGCGCGTTCGAGGTGGCGGCCTACGATCAGGGCGCCCATGTCACCTACCTGGGGCCGGAAGGCTCGCAGATCGGGCACAAGGAATCGATCAAGGATACGGCCCGCGTCCTGGGCCGGATGTTCGATGGCATCGAATATCGCGGTTTCGCGCAGGAAACGGTCGAAATCCTGGCCCGCTATGCCGGCGTACCGGTGTGGAACGGCCTGACCGACCAGTTCCACCCGACGCAGATGCTGGCCGACTTCTTGACCATGAGCGAGCACAGCGACAAAGCCATGAGCAAAATCGCCTACTGCTATCTGGGCGACGCCCGCTTCAATATGGGCAACTCGCTGATGGTGATGGGCTGCAAGATGGGCGCCGATGTGCGCATTTGCGCGCCGCAGAGTCTGTGGCCGGCGACGGAACTGATCGAGACCTGCCGCCGGCTCGCCGCCGCCACCGGCGCCCGCCTGACCGTGACCGAAAGCGTCGCTGAGGGCGTCGAGGGCGTGGACTTTTTGCACACGGATGTATGGGTCTCGATGGGTGAGCCGAAGGCGGTCTGGGACGAGCGCATCAACCTGCTCCTGCCCTACCAGGTCAACCAGGCGGTGATGGCCAAGACCGGCAACCCGAACGTCAAGTTCATGCACTGTCTGCCGGCCTTCCACAACCGCGAGACCAAAGTCGGCGAGGAAATCTACCAGAAGACAGGGCTGGACGGCCTGGAGGTGACAGAGGAAGTATTCGAGTCGCCGCACGCCATCGTCTTCGACCAGGCCGAAAACCGCCTGCACACGGTCAAGGCCCTGATGGTGGCCACGCTGGGCGATTGAGGCCGCCGGCCGTTTGGCCTCACCCCCGGCGCCCCGTAACCGTACCCGACCGGCGCCGGCCGCAGGCAAGCAAGGGCGCGAAGGATGGCTGCTGCATGACGACTCTGGCTCTCTATAGCAACAAAGGCGGCGTCGGCAAAACGGCTGCAGCCGTAAACCTGGCCTATCTGGCGGCCCTGGGCGGCACGACCACCCTGATCTGCGACCTCGACCCGCAGGGCGCCACAACCTACTATCTCCGGGCCAGACCCAGGCTCCAGCGTCAGGCGCGCGGCCTTGCCAAAGCCGGGAAAGCGATCGAGAACAGCATCAAGGAGACGGACTACCCCCACCTCGACCTCTTGCCGGCCGATTTCACGCACCGCAACCTGGACATCGTTTTCGACGGCCTCAAGCAGCCTCGCCGCCAACTGGCCAGGGCGCTGAAACCGCTGGCCAAAACCTACGATCTGCTCATCATCGATTGCCCGCCCACGATCAACATCCTGGCCGAAAACATCTTCGACGCCGCCGACTACCTGCTGACGCCGCTGATCCCCACCACCCTTTCGCTCCTGGCCTACAGGCAGATGCTGGACTTTCTGGCCACGAGCAACTACGCCCCGGCGCGGGTTTTTGCCTTCTGGTCGATGGTGGACCGGCGCAAGAAGCTGCACCGCCAGATGTGCGCCCAACCCGAGGCCGTAAATGAACGCGTCTTCAAGAGCATCATCCCCTACGCCACCGAGATCGAGCAGATGGGCGTCAATCGCCAGCCAACGCCGGTCTTTGCCCCGCGTTCGGCCGCAGCCAGGGCCTATCACGAACTTTGGGCCGAGGTGCGAACGACCATCCTGAACCCTGACCGCCTCGACGAGGGACGATAAGCCCGCCCTGAGAGAAGCGAAGGGACGATAGCAGCGTCCATCGTCGCTGGTCTATCGCCACGCCCTTACCCGACCTCCATTCCCTGGCGCCAACCATGCTCAACCGAACCACTTTTGCCACCCGCCCGGCCTGGTTGCTGGCCATGACCGCCGCCCTGTTGATCCTGTTGGCGCAGCCTGTCAGCGCCTACGCCGTGGCGGGGGCGGGACAAGCGGCGCCCGCAGCCTACGGCGATGGCTCCTGGTACACGGTCAAGCGAGGAGACACCCTTTTCAGCCTCGCCAGGCGCTACGGGACGACGGTCGAGGCCATCGTCCGGGCCAACAACCTCAAGAACGCGAATCACATCCGCGCCGGGCAGAAGCTCTGGATCCCGGGCAGCGGCGGCGATTCGTCGAGTTGCCGGGGGACCTGGTACACCGTCGCCATGGGCGACACCCTCTTCAGCATCGCCAAACGCTACGGGACGACGGTCGAGGCCATCACCCGCGCCAACGGCCTCAAAGACCCTTACGTGATCAAGGCCGGCCAGAAGCTGTGCATCCCCGGCGGCGGCGATCCCTCCACGCCCGTCCCGCCCGCCCATCCCGGCCCCTGGACCGGCCTGTACTACGGCAACCCCAACCTCAGCGGCTCGCCCGTCCTCAGCCGCGCCGACGCTGCCATCGATTTCAACTGGGGGGCGGGCATCCCGGCCGACGGCGTCCCGGCCGACCTCTTCAGCGTGTTGTGGACGGGGTCTTTCCGCTTCGGCGGCGGCAACCATCGCTTCTTCGCCACCAGCAAGGACGGCGTGCGCATCTTCGTGGACAATGTGAAGGTGTTGGATGCCTGGCGCGACCAGCCGCCCAGCGGCGCGTTCGTCGATGTCCCCCTGAGCGAGGGCGTCCATGCCCTGCGGGTCGAGTATTACAACAACGCCGGCGACGCGGTGATCCGGGTGTGGTGGCAGCGGCTGTAGGGGCGTCAGGCGCGGGCGCTCGCTACCCTTCGTTCACGTCTGGTGCTTCAGGGCCCAGGCGCCAGACGGGCTAACTCCGTTTGCCCTCGATCCCAAGCAGACCGTGGCACACGCCGCGCAGCCGCGCCCGCGCGGCCTCGCCGCGCCAGGCGCGCAGCGCCTCCCAGGCCACCCTGCCATGCCCGGCCAAGATCGCCCGCCACTGCCGCCGCCATTGTGCGGGCGTCAGCCGCCAGCGATGGAGCAGGATGGTGTTGCGGCCCACGTAATAGCTGGCGATCACCCCGCCGCCGGTGGCGCTGAGATGGTGATAGACGCGCGCCTCCGGCGCAAAGACACACGTCCAGCCGGCATCCTGGGCCCGCCAGGCCAGATCGACATCTTCCAGATACATGAACAATCGCTCGTCGAAGCCGCCCAACTGCTCCCACAGCGCCCGCCGATAGGCCGCCGCCCCACCGCAGGCCCCGAAGACATCGGTTTGGGCATCGTATTGCCCACGATCGACCTCCCAGACCCCCCGGTTCTGCGGCATCAGGCCGGGGCCGAGTGTGTCGCCGGCGTTGTGCAGGGTGTCGCGGCGGTCGAAGAGCAGCATCTTGCTGGCGGCCGACCCGGCCTGCGGGTTGTCCTCCAGCGCCCGGCAGAGGGCAGCCAACCAGCCGGGTTCGGCCTCGGTGTCGTTGTTCAGCATCACCAACACCTCGGCCTGGGTCAGCCTGGCCCCGCGGTTGCTGGCGACGATGAAGCCGTAGTTCTCGTCCAGCGCCAACAGCCGCACTTCGGGATACTCGGCCTGCACCATCGCCACCGAGCCATCGGTCGAGCCGTTGTCGACGACGATGACCTCGAAATCGGGATGGGTCTGGCGGCGCAGGCTATCCAGGCAAGGGCGCAGGTAGCGAGCGCCGTTCCAGTTGACGATGATGATGGCGGCAGAAAGCATCAGAAGATTAGTTTACATGTAGTCAGTCATATCTGACAACGGCGCATCGAAATCAGGTGCGATGGAAAGCACCACGTCGCTGGCTCCGCCAATGCGTCGCTGGCTCCGCGCTTCTGGCAGGGCGATGAGCATCACGATTGGCTGTTTCCTTCGGGTAATGACGACTTCTTCGCCGTCTTGCACCAGCCGGATCAGTCTCGAAAGATGGGTCTTCGCCTCGGTAATCGTTACCTGGATCATGGCGTTATGTTAATGAAAGCAAGACGCCTTGATCAACCATGGTTTGCGTCTCCAGCCCACTCCCTCACCGCCTCTTGCCATGGGCGCAGGGCGATGCCCAAGCGGGCGGCGGCGCGGTTGGCCAGCACGGCCCGCAGCGGCGGCTGGCTGGGGCGCTGCCACTCGGTGTGAGCGATGGGGATGACGGGGATGTGGCCTCGCCCGCTCTGCTGCAACACCTCGCGGGCGAATTCATAGCGGCTGGTCGCGCCGCTGTTGGTCAGGTGGTAGAGGCCGGGCGGAGCCGACCGGTCGAGCAGGGCGAGGAGGGCGGGGGCCAGGTCGGGGGCATAGGTGGGGTTGCCGAATTCGTCAGCGACCACGCGCAGGCCAGGCCCAGACGGGTCGAGCTTGTCGGCGGCGGCCACGATCTTGGCCGGGAAATTGACCCCGCCGGGTGCAAATAGCCAGGCAATGCGGACGATCAGCACCTGGTCGTGGTAGAAACGGGCGGCGTTCTCGCCGGCCAGTTTCGAGCAGGCATAGGCGCTCAGCGGGTGTGGCTGATCCCACTCATCGTAGGGGCGCTGCCCGGCGCCGTCGAAGACCTCGTTGGTGGAGATGTGGAGCAGGGGGACGCCCAGCTGGTGGCAGGCGCGAGCCAGATGGCCGACGGCATGGGCGTTGACGGCGTAGGCCAGGTCGGGGTTGGTTTCGGCGCCATCGACATTGGTGTAGGCCGCGACGTTGATGACGGCGTCGGGGCGCAGGTCGCCGAGCGTCGATAGCACCGCCGTCGGGTCGGTCATGTCGAATTCGGGCAAGTCCAGGCCCAGATGGTCGTACTGGCTGGTTTGGTTGTACAGGGTGCGGCCGAGCTGGCCTTTGTGTCCAACGATGAGGAGGCGGTGCATGGGGGGAGGGGGAGTGAGGAGTGAGGAGTGAAACGTGTTGCGTGATGCGTGTTGCGTGAAACGTGTTGCGTGAAACGTGTTGCGTGATGCGTGAGGAGTGAGCACGCCTACGTGCGAACGGGGTGCGGGGTGGGCGCGCCTGCGCGCGAACGGGGCGTGGCCTGCGGAGTGAGCACGCCCACGTGCGAACGGGGTGCGGGGTGGGCGCGCTTACGGGCGAACGGGGGTGCGGGGCTGATGGGCGGCGATGACGGCCGCCAGACGCGCCAGCAGCGCCGCCGTCAGTTGCCTGAGCTGCGGTCGGGCCTGGATGAAATCGGCCAGCCGCGGCCCGTACCGATAATAAACGGCGATGAAGGCGCGCCCAAGCCGATGCCGACTCAAGGTGCGGTCGCGGAACCGGCGCAGGATCTGCACTTCGACGGCGGCAGGGCCAGCGAAGGCGACAGTGGCCACGAAACAGTCGGAATCAGCGTCGACCTGCGGTTTCGGCTTGTGAATCGTGGCCGTGGGCGGCGAAGCCACCGGCGCGCTGGCCTTGGAAGCGGGGGCGGCGCTGGTCTTGGCGGCGGGGGGCGCCGGCTGAGCGGCCGGCGGGGCCGGCGGCTTGCCCTGGCCCGGCTGCTTGGGCGGGATGGTCGGCTGCCTGGGCGCGGCGGTGGGGAGAGGCGGCTCCACCTGCGCCCCGCTCCCAATCGGCCAATCCTGGTAGAGCGTGTTGAGCACGTGCGCTCGTCGGCCGTCCACCGGCTGGGTCGAGGCCGGGTCGCGGTCGAGCAGGGGCGGCAGGCCGTCGGCCGGGTGGGCGTCGCCGACGATGACCCTGATCTGGCCGGCCGATTCCAGTTCCATCTGCGGCCGGCCGTCGTACATCGCCAGCACGCCCGTCACCCGCACCGGCTTGCCCACATAGGCCAACGGATCGACGCCCAGCGACTGCAACTCCTTGAGCACCCTCGCCCATACAACCACGGTAAGCGTGCGTTTGGGGTAGTCGCCAAAATTGAGGAACAGGAACGGCGCCCCGGCTTCGGTGCGGCCCGAAAAGTATTGGCTGATGCGGCCAGTGACCTCGACGCGGCTGCCGACATATTCACTCAGGGCGCCCAGGTTGGCGGCATCCACGACCGGATACTGATGCCGGGCGACGGCCATCCGCGCCGGCGGGCGCGGCGGGTGCGCCGACGGCCGGGCGGCAACATAACTGCCGGCCAGGAACACATCGAGGTTGGGGATGGCGTCGAATTCATCCCGACAGACGAGATGAAAACGCTCGACCAGCGTCTTCAACCCGGCAATGCCCGCCAGGTCGGCCAGCAACGGCGAAGCAGCGGGGTCGATGAAATCGGACTGGCGAAAGAGCAGGTTGTCGCCGTTGTCGTACTTGCGCCACAGGCTGGGCTGTTTGCTCAGCGCCTGCAAGCCCAGATAGAGGACGATGACGGCGAAACGGTCGAGATGCGGGCCATAGTGCTGGTTGCTGCGCCCCGGATGCTGGAAATTGACGTGTCCGATCTCGGCCACGCCCATCCCCATCAGTTCGGGCAGGAACATGCCATCGTAGTCGATCAGCCGGAGCCGGCCATCCTGGATGATGATATTGCCGTGTTGCAGGTCGCCGTGCGCCACCCCCACTCCCTCCAGCCGCGCCGCCAGTTGGCGCACTCCCTCGGCCAGGGCCAGCAGCGCCGCCGGTTTGTACAGCCGCTCCTGGATGTAGGGGCCAAGCAGATCGCCCTCCACCCAATCCATCTTCACCACCGGATACCAGTTCTGGCCGACGCGGATGCCCTGCGGCAGGTAGCCGGCGCGCACGAAAAGGGGGTCGGTCGGCCTGGCCCATAGCCGCTGCATGGCCGCGTAGCGCCGCGGGAGATCGGGCAGATCCTGTTTGAAACAACGCACCGCCCATTGCGCCGACCCGGCGCCATTGGCGCTGAAGCGAAAGGTGGTGGCGAAGCCGCCCGAATAGGGCTTGGGCAGGCCCAGAGGCGTCAGCTCGACCGCACTCCGCCTCAGATCGGCATCCTGAAAGGCCGTCCAGGCGTTCTGCACGGCCAGCATATAGGCATCGCCGGTGGGGAAAAGCATGGTCAGTGGTCGGGGCCAGGCAAACGGATGACGACGCAGGTGGCATCGTCATTGCGGATGCGCTGAGACGCTCGCCCCTCCTCCAGCCAGAGGCGGAAGGCGGACTGGTGGGGGAGGGCAAAGAGACGGCGCCAGGGTTGGCCGCCCTGCCCGGTTTCAGTCAGAAACCAGGCGGCCAGGGCATCGGTGGCCAGGAGGAAGACATCGCCCGCCTGCCAGCGCCCCGCCTGGACGGCGACCTCGACCCGGTCGTTGCGGGCCAGATGGCTGCCAAGCAGGGTCGGTGTGTCGCCGAACTGGTCGGCGGCCTGCAAGGGAAAGGCGGCCAGGAGCGACTCGTCGCGGACCTGGAACAGGCAGGAATCGCCGACTGCCAGCGCCTGCCAGTTGCCGGTCAACGACCGCTCGTCGGCGCCCTCGCCGGCCAGGTTCAGGCCCAGCAGGCTAGAAAACGCCCCCCGCCGGGCCTTTTCTTCGGCATACCAGGGCAAGGGCCGGGCGAAGACCGACCGCCACCAGGAGGGGGCGATGCCGGTCACGGCCCGCATCAGTCCGCCGGCGGTGACAAAGCGATGGCGGACATAGGTGCGCACCAGCAGCGCCGCCCACTCGCGGGCAAAGCTGCTGGCGGTGGCGCCGTCGGCGATGGCGGCGCGCAGAAAAGCGCCGTGGCGCTGCCGTGTGGGGAAATGATCCCAGGCGTCTTCGTACTCGCGCTCGTCATTGCCCTGGCGGGGTGCAGAGAAGGCCGCCAGCTGCCAGTGCACCATGCGGTTCAGCGCAGATTGCTGGGCCGGGTGCCCACCTGCAGGAATTCGATCACGCCCACAGGGTCGGCCTGGTAGAAGAAGCCCCGGCTCAGTTCAGCGACCGGGTAGCCAAACTCGCGCGCCCGCGCCTGCATGGCCGGCGGCAGGCTGCTAGACATGGCGAAGAGCTGGCGGGCGTACTGGTCGGGGAGGTTGTCGGCCGTCTCGGGAAAGCTGAAAGGCTGTTGGTGCTTGTGCGAGGAAAGGTGGACGTTGAGCAACAGCACATTGCCGTCGGCGGTGGTCACATTCCGCAGGCTTTCGGCGGGGAGGAGAGGGTCGCCGTCGGTTGCTTCGCCGTCGGTGAGGTTGATCACCACCGGGGGGAAGGCGGTGGGGTGACTGCCCACCCACCCGCGCACCAGGGCTTCGGCCTGGCGCAGGGCCTCGCACATGGGCGTGCCGTTGTCGGCTACGGGGTCGAACCAGATGGGGAATTTGACGGTGTGCTCGATGACGCCGCCCAGCCCATCATCCACCTTGCGGGTGCGTTCCTCTACACGGGCGGGGTTGGCGGCCACCTGGTCGATGGGGGCGATTTCCTGGCCGGCCAGGGCGCCGAGGAAGGCGGGGCCAACTTTGGCGCCGTAGCCGAGGACGGCGACATCGAAGTAGCCGCGCACTTCGTCGCCTTTCGAGCATTCGATGACCAGGTTTTGTAGCGTTTTGTTGAGGATGACGGCCAGGCCGTCGGCTTTGGTGCGGGTTTCGTCGCCGCCCCAGGGGTCGATCATCGAGGCCGATTGGTCGATGAGGAAGACGAAACAGGTGGGGTTGAGGCGGCTGATCTCGGCGGTGTAGGACATGGGAACCTCGCGAAGGGTCGGAATGAGAACGGATGTTTCAGTCCCTCACTACGAAAAAGCGCCGCGTCGGGTTGCAGCCGGGGCGGAGGTTCAATCGGTGAGGACGACCACTTCCTGGAAACCGAGCGAGCGCAGGTGGTTTTCGAAGAACAGCCGGCCAAACCGCTGCGCCATCTCCAGGGCGCCGGCTTCGATGGCCGACTGTTGCAAGCTCTGTGTGGCGCGTTCGAGGACGGCGGCCTGCAAGTTCGGGTCGTTGCCAACAAAGAAAGACCGTTCGTAATCGACGACGTGGGTGCGGTCGAAATCGATGGTGGTGGCCAGGATCTCGGGCGGCGGCAGGCGCAATTGCACGCGTTTGCCATCGGTCCAGAGGTCGCCTTCTTCGATCTTGCTAAGGTCGAAGCCGACCTTGACCTGGCCATACACCAGCATCAGCAGCGATTCGCGTCCGCCGAAATACTGGCGCAGGTCATCGGGCACGCGATCTTCCTTCACCTCGGCCACGCTGCGGACATCGAGCGTGGACAGCTCGGCGATCTGGGTCAGACCGAGGAGGGTGACGACAGGTGGGACCGGGGTGGGGGTGGGGGGAGGCGCCAAGACGGAGCGGATGGCGGCGGGCGCGGCCAGCAAGACGATGAGGAGGCCGGCAAACACTATGATCAGGGCGATCAACGCCGCCAGAAGGCAGCCGTGGGGTCGCGACCGTTGTGGGGGTGGCTGGATGTCGTTCATCGCTTGTTCTCAATTGCGGTGTGAGCGGACGCGGACTTCGACGGCAGCGAAGCCGAGTCTGGTCAGGAAGTTCTCGAACCACAGCTTGCCGTTCTCCTCGGCTTTGGCAAGGATGTCGTGAGCCATCGCCCAGGCCAACATTTCTTGCTCGGCCCGAGCGCGAGCTTCGCTTTCCAGGTCGATGTCGAAGGGGACGAGGAGACCAGTGTTGCGCTGCTGGACGAAGGTCTCCTTGTTATCGACCCGCGTATGGAGGACTTCAGGCGCCGGCAGCGTCAGGATGACGGCGTCGCCATCGATCTGGATGTCACTTTCCCTGATGGTGGTCATGTCGAAGCCGGCCACGACCTCGCCGCCGGCCACCAACAGCAACCTGTCGGCGCCGAACAGACGTTGCCAGAGACCGGTCGGGTCCTGCTTCATGTCCACCACCACCTGCATGGCATACTCCACCGTCTCGATCCGCCCCAGGGCCGTGATCTTGCTGAGGGTGAGGCGCGGGGTGGGGGTGGGGGTGGCGGTGGGGGCGGGCGCGGTCGTGGCGGTGGCGGTGGGGATGGCGGTGGGGGTGGAAGTGCGCGTGGGCTTGGGGGTGGGCCAGGGGGCAGGGGTGGAGGTCGGGATCTCGGCCGGCCGCCAGACCTCGGCGCTCACCGCCGCCGCAACCGCGGCGGCGATGAGCAATAGGAGCAGCACATAGAGCCAGATAGGACGCATCCGGGCGCCTCTCAACTGGAAGCAGGAAGGGGGCGACGGCCGGGATTGACCGACCACAAGAACATGCCAAAGCAGAGGGTCATGGCAAACACACACAGGCCGAGGCACACCACCATCATGCCCGGTCCGGTGCGCGCGAAGAGCTGCCCGACCAGATAGGGGATGGTGATGCTGCCGAGGCTGGAGCCGATCAGAAACCAACGCGTGGTGCTGCCGGTGAGGGACATGTTGTGTCCGGCCATGCTGATGAGGGTGGGGAAGACGTTGGCCGCCGCCAGGCCCATGCCAAACGCGGCCAGCCAGACCAGGGTGGGTGCGCCGGCCCCGACTGCCAGCAGGCCGAGCGAAGCGAACATGCCGGCGATGTCGACCATGAGCAGGTAGCGCGGCCGGATCCGGTTGGCGATGGGGATGGTGAGCAGGCGGCCCAGGGTCAGCGCCCCCCAATAGAGCGAGGTCAGATAGCCGGCAGCGGCGGCCGTGGCCAGGCCGGTTTCGACGGCGTAGGTGTAGATCCAGCCGCCAAAGCTCAGCTCGGCTCCGACATAGAAGAAGAAGACGGCAACGAGTGCGAGCAGGGGTAGCAACGGCGGCGGGGCTGCGGCCGACTGCCCGGCGGCGTGATCGTGGGCCGGGCTGGCCAGGCGGAGAAAGATGAAGGCGAGCGGGAGGACGCAGGCGGCCAGCAGCCAGTAGGTGGGGGCGATGGCGCTGGTGCGGGTGATCGTCTGGGCGGCGACGAGGGGTGCGATCAACGCGCCCAGCCCAAAGAAGAAGTGGAGGGCGTTCAGCTTGGGCGCCACATCCTGCCGCCAAATCCACGCCAGCAGGGCGTTGCCGCTCACATCCAGCGTGCCCATGCCGGCGCCCATGACGAACATGATCGCCGCCAGCCAGACCAGCCGGCCGGCGAACGGCGTCAGGGCGAGCATGATCGCTATCGACAGCAGCTGAACGGCGATGAGGGGATGGGCGGGGAAGCGGTCGAGAAGACGCCCGCTGACGAACGAACTGATCATGTTGCCCAGGGCCTGGGCCGTGAACAGGATGCCGATCTGCCCGATCTGCGACCCCGTCTGCTGGGCCAGGCCGGGCAAGGTTGGCCCCAGCACCGCCGCCGCCAGACCGAGGGCGATGAAGGAGAGGAAGTAGGCCCAGGTCTGTGCCTGGCGAATGGCGGCGGGCTGAGAAGCTGGTTTCATGGCGTCAATCGAAATAAGAAGACCAAGCGGCGCATTGGTTTGTCAATGCGCCGCTTGGCGAGAAGGTCGAAAGTCGAGGGCATCAGGCGGACGGGTCTGCCGGCTCGGTTCCCTGCTCGGCCAGGGTCTTGCGGGCGATGTCGATCCAGCCTTCGAAGTCGGGCGTGTTCATCGCCGGCGCCTGGATGATCGCGGCCAGCTTCTCCGGCCCGGCGTCGATCAGGTCCTCGAAGGTGCAGATGCCGGCTTCGTACAGACGCTGTTCGAAGATCTGGCCCAACCCCGGCAAGGGCTCGAAATCATCCACCCGCGTCCCCTGCCAGGTGAGACCAACCGTGCCGCTTTCCTGGGCCAGGCGGTGGGCGTCGGCGCGGGTGGCGTCGAAATCGAAGCGTCTGGCCTGGAGTCCGCCCAGGCGAAGGAGCGAGCTAAGGGCCTGGTCGGGCAGGTTGGCCACTTGCCAGAAGGTGCCAACGCCGCCCTGATAGAGCCGCTGTTGGAACACCGAACCGATGCCCTTGACGAGGGTCAGGGCCTGCAAACGGTGCGAGGAGGTTGGGGCGGCGGCGAGTTGCGTCTGGGCCGGCGCCACAGCCTCGGTCACGGTCTGCGCCGCGAGCAGGCCGGTTTCGCCAGCGACGGCGACGGCCGGGGCGGCCGCGCTGGGGGCGTGCAGGTCGGCCGGATGGGCGCTCATCCCCTGGGTCAGCATAGACTGGGCGGCGGCGAGTTCTTCATCCATGGCCGCCCGCGCCGCCTGGGAGCCGGAAAGCAGAGTCTGCATGTCCGCAACCTGGGTTTGCAAGTCGGCGACCTGTTGCTGCAAGTCGCCGACCTGGTCGCCCCCCGCCGGCGTGCTGGCGGCTGCCTCGTCCTTCAGCCCGGCCAGCTCGGTCTGAGCGGCCGTCAGCTCTTCTTCCAGGCTACGGTAGCTGGTTTGCCAGGCAAGCAAACGTGAGCGCGCCTGGTTCAGGCTGGCATCGGCGTCGCCGAAGTTGGCCTGCGCGGTTTGGAATTGTTGTCTGGCGTCGTCAAGGGCCTTTTCGGAGTGCGCCAGTTTGGTGTGAGCGCTTTGCAGGCCGGCCTCGAGTTGGCGCTGCCGGCTGCGGCTGCGCAGGCCGAAGATCAGCCAGCCGAGAATGAGTCCAAGTAGAACACCGATGAGCAGGGGCTGCCAGTAGGCGGCGAGCCAACTCTGAAGGGTCATTTCCGTCTCCTGAGAAGCGGCGCACGAAGTGAAAGAGAGACAAAGGACAATGAAAGCCATTATACACCAGGCAAAAACCGTCACAAACTCGTAGCCAAATGGTCGTCAACCCCATACAACCGTCCGATCTCGCCAGGGAAGGCCAGATGCTGCTATACTCTGGCGCCATGAACCCAACGCTTTCCCAACCACTTGAACCGAATCCCAGCGCAGGGGGCGCCGCCGAGGCCGGCGGCGGATTCACGGCCGGGGAGGTCGAAAGCGCCTCGCTCGCCCATCCGCCCACCTCCCCCGATCCGCTCATCCCAGCCCATCCGCCCACCTCCTCCGATCCGCTCATCCCAGCCCATCCGCCCACCTCGATCGAAAGCGCCTCGCTCGCCGACCGACAGGAAGGCATCGGTCTCGATGACATCCTCCGCGCCGCCCCCGGCCTGATCCGCTCGGCTCAGAAAATCCTGAAGAAGGCGCAAGAGGCGACCGACCCCGCCAACCTGACCCCCAGGCGCAAGAAACGCACGACCACGACCAAAGCCAAGACGCGGGCCAAAGCAAAAGCGAAACCGAAGACGACGGCAAAGACGACAACCCGCGCGACCAAGGCGAAGACGACGGCCAAGGCGACAACCCGCGCGGCCAAGCCGAAGACGACGGCCAAGGCGACAACCCGCGCGGCCAAGCCAAAAGCAAAGCCGAAGACAACGGCCAAGGCGACGACCCGTGCGACCAAGCCAAAGGCGAAAGCGAAGACAACGGCAAAGACGACGACTCCTGCGACTAAGCCAAAGGCCAAGCCGAAAGCGAAGACAAGCGAATGGTCGGCCGGTTCGGTGAGCCCGAAGGCCAAGCCGAAGGCGCGCACCGCCAAAGCCAAGACGCAGGCCCAATCGAAGCAGGCGGAGTAGCCGGCCCCCTATGACCTGGAATCCCGACCGCATCACCGTAACCCTCGACCGCATCCTGCCCGGCGTGAGCCAGCCGGCGCGCTACATCGGCGGCGAGTGGAACAGCATCCGGAAAGAGTGGGGGGCGGTGCGCAGCCGCGTGGCCCTGGCTTTCCCTGACACCTACGATCTGGGGATGAGCAATCTGGGGCTGGCCATCCTCTACGACATCCTCAACCGGCGGCCGGATGTGCTGGCCGAACGCGTTTATGCGCCGTGGGTGGATATGCAGGCCGAGATGCGGCGCGCCGGCCTGCCGCTCTTCAGCCTGGAGTCAAGGCATCCGATCTCCCGGTTCGACATCCTGGCTTTCAGCCTGCCCTACGAGCAACTCTATACGAATGTGTTGACCATGCTCGACCTGGCGGGTTTGCCCCTGCGCTCGGCCGACCGCCTGCCCGAACATCCGCTCGTCCTCGCCGGCGGTTCGGCAATGATCAACCCGGAGCCGATGTGGGCTTTTCTGGATGCCTGTTTTTTGGGCGAGGGCGAGGAGGGGATAGGTGAAATCGTCGCATGCCAGGCGCAGTGGCGAGATGAAGGGCGGCCGGGCGGGCGGACTGAACTTCTCCGCCGGCTGGCCCGGATCGAGGGCGTCTATATCCCTGGCTTCTACGAATCGGTTTACCACGCCGATGGCGCCCTGCAATCCACCCGGCCCAAGCCCGATTTCGCCGATGTCGCACCCAAAGAGGTGATGAAGCGGATCGTAGCCGTCCTGCCGCCGCCCGTCACCGATTTCATCGTGCCCTATGTCGACATCGTGCACAACCGGGCGCCGATCGAGATCCAGCGCGGGTGCACGCGCGGCTGCCGGTTTTGCCAGGCGGGGATGATCTTCCGACCGGTGCGGGCGCGGCCGCTGGCGGAGGTGTTGGCGGCGGTGGATCGGGTGGTGGAGGCCACCGGCTTCGAGGAGATCTCGTTCCTTTCGCTCAGCTCGTCCGACTATCCCTTCATCCAGGCGCTGGTGGATGGTGTGGTGGACAAACACGGGGCCAGGCGGTTGTCGATCGGCCTGCCCTCGTTGCGGATCGAGTCGTTCAGCGTCGAATTGATGGAGAAACTGGAGAAGGGGCGGCGGCGCTCCGGCTTCACCTTTGCGCCCGAAGCCGCCAGCGATCGTCTGCGCGATGTGATCAACAAGCCCATCGCCACCGAACTGATGCTGCAAACCGCGCACCAGGTCTACAGCCGCGGCTGGACGACGATCAAGATGTATTTCATGATCGGCCACCCCACCCAAACCCTGGCCGACATCGAGGCCATCGCCCAACTGGGGCTGGAGGTGCTCCGGATCGGGCGCAGGTATATCGGCGGCAAGGCCAAGGTCAACCTGGGTGTGAGCACGCTGGTTCCCAAGCCACAGACGCCGTTCCAGTGGGCGCGGATGGAAGATGAGGCGACCATCCGCCAGCAGCAGGATCATCTGCGGGCGCGGCTGCGCACGGGGGGGATGAATCTCAGCCTCAATGCCCCGCGCGAGTCGTTGCTGGAGGCATTTCTGTGCCGCGGCGACCGCAAATTAGCGGCGGTGATCGAGCGAGCCTGGCAGTTGGGGGCGCGGTTCGACGCCTGGGGCGAGCAGTTCGCCTGGGCGGCCTGGCAGCAGGCCTTCGCCGAGGCGGGTCTGGAGATGGATTGGTACGCCCGCCGCCAGCGCCCCCTGGAAGAAACCCTGCCCTGGGATCACCTGAGCGTGGGGGTGAAGAAGGAGTTCATGGCGGCCGAGTGGCTGCACTCGTTGCAAGGGGCGGTGGTGGACGATTGCCGCGAGCATTGTTTCTCGTGCGGGATCATCACCCAGTTCAAGGAGGAGCGACGGGAGGCGCAGGCGCTTGTGGGCGGCGATGGCGGCTGGGGATGCCCCAGTTTTGGGCGCGGGGCCGAGCGCCAGCCGGTTTCACCCGCGCCGGTGCCCCTCTATTTCAGCCAGGAGATGAACCCCGACCTGGCCGGAGACCTGACCGTGCGCCTGCCGCAGCGGCAACGGTTGCTGGCAGGCCGAAATTGAACGCGAAGGATCGGTTGACGATAGACGGCGGAGGGGAGCACGCCTACGTACGGCTTTCATGGCCAGGCGCCGCACCTGGGGGTGCTGACTCCGCCATCGAGATGATCTCTGCGGAGCGGAGCACGCCCACGTGCGGCTTTCATGGCCAGGCGCCGCACCTGGGGGTGCTGACTCCGCCATTCAGCCTGCCAACCCGAACTCGTGCACGGTGGCCTGGATGAGGTCCCAGGCCTGGGCAACGTGACGGCGCTCGGTGTGCGTCTGGCCGATGGACATGCGCAGGGTGTAGCGGCCGTTCAGCCGGGTGTGGGTGAGGTACATGCGCCCGGAGCGGTTGAGGTGGTCGAGCAGAGCTTCGTTGTCGGCGTCGTCCCCGCGCAGACGGAAGCAGACGAGGTTGAGGGGAGCCGGGGCAACCAACTCGAAGCGGGCGTCGTTCTGCACCCAGGCGGCGAATTCCTGCGCCAGGGCCACATGCTGCCGGACGTGATGCTGCAAGCCCTCGACGCCGTAGTGGCGGATGACGAACCAGAGTTTGAGCGCCCGGAAGCGGCGGCCAAGCTGGATGTGCCAGTCGCGATAGTCGATGACCGCGCCCGAAGCCGAGGCGGCGTTGCGCAGGTATTCGGGCAGGATGCTGAGGGCGCCGATCAGCGCCTGCCGGTCGGCCACCCACAAGCAGTCGCAGTCGAAGTTGGTAAACATCCACTTGTGCGGGTTGAAGGCGTAGCTGTCGGCGTATTCTAGCCCGTCCTGTATCCAGCGGAATTCGGGGCAAAGCGCGGCCGTGCCCGACATGGCGGCATCGACGTGCAGCCAGGCGCCCTCGGCCCGGCAGATGCGCCCGATCTCCGGCAGCGGGTCGATGGCATTGGAGGAGGTGGTGCCGACGGTGGCCAGGACGAAGGCCGGGGTGAGGCCGGCGGCGCGGTCGGCGGCGATCTGGCGGGCCAGGGCCTCGGGGCGCAGGGCGAAGGCTTCGTCCACCTCGATCAGGCGCAGGTTGCTGCGGCCCAGCCCGGCAATTTTGACTGCTTTCTCGAGCGAAGAGTGGGCCTGGGTGGAGGTGTAGGCGACCAGGCGGCCATCGGCCCCGCTTTCGTTGCTGGCCCCGGCTGTGGCCCGCTCGCGGCCGGCCAGCAGGGCGGCCAGGGTGGCGCTGGAGGCCGTGTCCTGGATCACGCCGCCCCCGGCCCCGGCGGAGAGGAAGCGGTCGGGCAGCCCTAACATCTCGACCAGCCAATCGAGAACGTGGGTTTCCAGTTCGGTGCAGGCGGGGCTGGTGGCCCACAACATGCCCTGCACGCCCAGGCCGGACGAAAGCAGGTCGCCGAGGATGGCCGGAAAGGAGGCATTGGCGGGGAAGAAGGCGAAGAAGTTGGGCGATTGCCAGTGAGTGAGGCCGGGGAGGATGATGCGTTCGACATCGGCAAGCATGGTCTCGACTGTTTCGCCTTGTTCGGGCGGATGGGCAGGCAGATGCTCCCGCACCTCGCCCGGCCGGACTTGCGACAGCACGGGAAAGGCTTCGATGCCTTCGTAGTAGTCGGCGATCCAATCGACGACGGCCCGGCCGTAGCGGCGGAACTCGTCGGGGGTCATGTGGAAGCTGGGGAGTGGGGTGGTCATGGGCGTCAGATCGATGGTGGGGGTGGGCGGGGTGGGCTTGGCGGGGTTCGCCGCTCATGCTATACTGCGTCTGCTCGATTCGACAATTCCCGCGCCGCCAGAGGTCTGCTATGTCAACGGTTCTTACCAAGCCACCAGTGGGCTGGGACACAAGTTTTCCCTTTCCTCCAAAAGTCACCTACCCTGAATCGGATGGCCAACCCGTGGGCGAAACTGATAGTCACATTTCCGCCATCTTCTACCTGCGGTCAGCTCTGCGGATCCTTTTTCGCGATGACCCGCGAATCTATGTCGCTGGCAATATGATGTTCTACTACTTTAGTTTCCGCTAAGTGCTGACGTGACAAAGGCGGCTGGATGGTTCATGATTGCAGGAAACCATTCCCACAAGCTCCTGCAAGGAGAGAACCATGCCAACCGCCGTACGAGAGACTATACAAG
>JAIBAP010000098.1 GCA_019695115.1 Caldilineales bacterium
GTAGTTGCTGCCATACGTCTATGGCCGACGCTCATTTTGCCACACGCTCAACCATTGTTCAACCAGTTTCCATGCCTACTTTACTTGACCATAAATAAACCAACGGCATCTGAATACTGACCACTGAATACTGACCACTACCAGATCGGCAACTTGCCCAACGCGGCCTGAAGCAGTTCGAGCTTGGTATTCCACCGTTCATAGAGCAGCCAGTCGCCCTTGCTGAGCGCCATATTCATCATGCGGCGGGCGGCGCTCATTTGCAGCTCGATGCCGAAACGCTGCGAAGCCACCGATTGCACGCCGGCGCCCAGCCCACTGCCCGTGCCGCCCACAGTGCTGGCCCATGAGCTGACGCTGCCGGCGACCTGTCCGCCGACATAGATGACATAGGGACTGGCAGCCCCGCCCACCAGCCCGCCCTTGCCGCCAGCCACGAACGCCGCCCAAAGGTCGCGGTCACACTTGTCGGCAAAGACAATTTCGCTGCCCGCAGCCGCGCTGCCGCCTGCCAGCCCACCCACCACGGTGGCCCCGGCCGCCAGCGCCAGCGGCCCAGAAACAGGCGCGGTGGCGATGAAAGCGATGCCCGCCCCCACCCCCACCGCAATCCCGCCCAACGTCTGCCACCAGCGGCGGTTGGTCGCGTCCAGCCCCATCGGGTCGCCGGTGTTGGCCGGGTTGTTGCCGGCGTAGAGGTAATGATTGGCGCCGGGCATGGTCAGGTGCAGGGGGTCGCGGCTGATGAAGCGGCCCAGGTCGGGGTCGTAGTAGCGGGCGCGGAGGTAATAGAGGCCGCTATCCGCATCCCACTCGCGGCCGGCAAAGCGGAAGGGGTTGGTCAGGGCCGGGTTGCTGCCGCCGGTGGCGATGAGGTTGCCCCAAGGATCATAGCGATAGCTGGCCACCAGCACCCCGGCTCCGTTGGTCAGGCCGGTCACATTGCCCTCACGGTCGTAGCGATAGTAGTAGGTGGCCCCGCCCCGGTTCATAGCGATCAGGTGGTCGAGACCATCGTAAACATAGTTCGCCAGCACGGCGCCGTTCGCGGCCACCTCCTGCATCAAGTTCCAGCCCTCGTAGATGAAATAGGTGATGGCGCCCTGGCGGTCGCGGCGGCTGATGCGCCGGCCCTGGGCATCGTAGGCAAAGGCGCTGAAACTGCCGTCGGCATAGTCGATGCGGGTCAGGCGCTCGCGCACATCCCAGGTGTAGGTCGTGGTCTGGCCGGACTTGGTGCGGGTGCGCAGATTGCCGTTGGCATCGTAGGTGAAACTCCAGCCGTCGCTAGAGGTGAGCAGTTGGTTGGCGGCGTCGTAGGTATAGCTCACTGCGCCCTTGCTCGTGCGATTGCCGGCGGCGTCATAGGTGTAGGTCTGGCTGAGGCCGGGGCCGCTGACGGTGGTCAGTTGATAGGCGACGTCATAGCCATAGGTCATGGTCCCGTTCGCATCCTGCGCGGTGAGGACGTTGCCCACCTTGTCGTAGGTGGTGCGGGTGTCGTCGAAGGTGACGCTGCCGGAGGGGTTGCGGTTGGTCAGGCGGGTGAGGCGGTTGTTGGCGTCGTACTCCATCGTCGCGGCCAGGCCGGGGCGGCCGGCGGCCGGGCCGGAGGAAGTGAGGCGGCCGGCGGCGTCGTAGCTGTAGCGATAGGCCGTCTGCACCGGGCCGCTGGCGTTCAGCTCGGCCACACGGTTCAGGTCGTCGTAGCCGAATCGCACCATCTGCACAGGATTGGCGCCGGTAGCCACGGTGATGCCGTAGAGCAGGCCGGTGAAAGCCAGCCAGGGCTGGTAGTCGACCTTGTCGCTGACTTTGTCGCCGTCGCCATTCGGGTTGTACAGGCCGCCAGAACCGCTGTCGTCCGAGGGGTCATACGGGCCTTTGACGCTGCCCCACCAGTTGTCCTCGGCATCGACCGTCACCGAGCCATCCTGGTTGAACAGGCCATACTGGGCATTGCCGGTGATGCGATTCTGGCGGAGCAGGGGCCGGGCGCCGCTCTGTGTGACCACGCCGCTGGCGGCATGGTTGCGGATCGTATTGCCGGTGAGGGCCGGCGAAGCGCCTGCGATGCGGATGCCGTGTTCGCCGCCGAGGGTGATGGCGCTGTTGCTGATCGTGATGCCGTTGGTGGCGACATACACTTCCTCATACCAATCGCCGCCGCCATAGCGCACGATGGCATGATCGAGGATGCTGCCGCTGCCGCCCGGCTGGAAACGCAGGCTGTCCCAGTCGTTCGGCCCTGGCTGGCTCGCCCCGCCATCACCATTCGTATCCCCACCAACGGCGTCATCCTTCCAGGAAGTGAAGATGACCGGGTGCTCGGCCTCGCCGTCCGCAACCAGCTTGCCATCGATCCACACGCTGTCGTAATAGTCCCTGAACTTGAGCACCGTATTGGGCGCCAAGGTGAGGCTGGCGGCCTGACTCACCACCAGGTCATCCCAGACCACGAACGGGAAGCTGGCATCGCCATCCCAGGTGACGTTCGCACCAATCGACCCCCTCAAGGCCACGCCATTGACCATATTGCCGCTGGCGGTGTTGCCGTTCAAGGCCATCGAATTCGCGCTGGCGTTCAACTCCCACCAGACCGGCGCTCCCACATTATCCTCGAAGCGATTGCCCACCAACTGCGCCGGGAAGCGGTTGTCGAAACGCATTCCGCTCTCGCCGCTGCGGGCGATGGTGCTGTTGCTGATCGTGATGTCGTTGGTGGCGACGTACACCTCTTCGTACCAGTCGCCGCCGCCATAGCGGACGATGGCGTGATCGAGCACGCTGCCGCTGCCGCCCGGTTGGAAACGCAGGCTGTCCCAGTCGTTCGGCCCTGGCTGGCTCGCCCCGCCATCACCATTCGTATCCCCACCAACGGCGTCATCCTTCCAGGAAGTGAAGATGACCGGGTGCTCGGCCTCGCCGTCCGCAACCAGCTTGCCATCGATCCACACGCTGTCGTAATAGTCCCTGAACTTGAGCACCGTATTGGGCGCCAAGGTGAGGCTGGCGGCCTGACTCACCACCAGGTCATCCCAGACCACGAACGGGAAGCTGGCATCGCCATCCCAGGTGACGTTCGCACCAATCGACCCCCTCAAGGCCACGCCATTGACCATATTGCCGCTGGCGGTGTTGCCGTTCAAGGCCACCGAATTCGCGCTGGCATTCAAGTCCCACCAGACCGGCGCTCCCACATTATCCTCGAAGCGATTGCCCACCAACTGCGCCGGGAAGCGGTTGTCGAAACGGATGCCGCTCTCGGCGCTGCGGGCGATGGTGCTGTTGCTGATCGTGATCTCATTCGTGCCAACATACACCTCCTCGTACCAGTCCCCGCCGCCATAGCGGACGATGGCGTGGTCGAGCACGCTGCCGCTGCCGGCGGGCTGGAAACGCAGGCTGTCCCAGTCGTTCGGCCCCGGCTGAGTTGCGTTCCCGTCCCCATTGGTGTCACCGCCGGCGGCATCGTCCTTGAGCGAAGTAAAGGTGATCGCCTGCGCCTGGTTGCCGTCGGCAATCAGCCTGCCATCCACCCAAATCGAATCGTAGTAGCCGCCGAATTTGACAACGACCCCCGGCTCGATGGTCAGGGTCACGCCGGCGTTGATGCCGATGTCGCAGTTGTTGATCACATAGGGGCTGTTGGCAAGCGTCCAGGCGGCGTTGGCGGCAATGGCGCCACAAACCTGGGTGGCGAAGGCGCCCGGCTCCTCGTGGTATGGCGCCAGCGCCGGTGTGCGACCGGAGCGAGCGGCGGCAAAGTCGGGCGCGGGAGCAGGGGCAGGCGGCTGAAACTCCTGGCCCGGCTCGCCAGCATCGGCATAAGGCGCGCCAGAGGGGATGTCAGGCGTGGGGTTGGGTGTAGCAGCGCCATCCTCAGAACCAGGCCCTGCCGTCGCTTCTGCCCGCGGCGAGGCTTGCTCGCCGCCCGCTACGGCGCCGCCAACGGCCACGACATAGTCATAGTTGACGGTGGAGGCGAAGCCCGGAACGAGCAGCTGGGTGGTCACGGCGTCCGGCTTGTGGGGGATGCTGTTGGTGTAGACGTAGCTCGCCCGCGTGAGCGCATCCTCGTAGGAGAGCAGGTCGCTGATGGCGTTGTAGGAATAGGCCACACTGCCGCCCCCGCTGTAGCTCTCGCTCAGGCGGCGATTGCCGGCGTCGTAGGTGTAGGCGACGCTGTTCCCGGCGGCGTCGATGACCTTTGCCAGATTACCAACCGCGTCGTATTCGTAGTGGGTGGTGCGATTGAGCGGGTCGGTCTCGGCGCTGGGGCGGTCGAGGGCGTCATAGGTGAAGGTGGAAGCGTTGCCGCGGGCGTCGGTGGCCGTGGTCAGGTTGTCGTTGGCGTCGTACTCGAAGCCCGTCGTCCGGCCCAAGGCGTCGGTCTTGGCCGTCACCCGGTCCATGACATCGTAGGTGAAGGTGCTGGTATGGTTCTCGGCGTCCGTCGCCGCGGTCAGGTTGCCGCGGGCGTCATAGCTCATCTGCTGGACGAAGCCCAGGGGGTCGGTGATGCGGGTAGTGTTGCCGAAGGCGTCGTAGGCGAACTTGACCGTCTGGTTGAGGGGATCGGTGAGCTGCACCACCTGGCCGAAGGCGTCGTAGGCCGCGCGGAAAACGCGGCCGGCGGCGTCGGTGGTCTGGACGCGGTTGCCGAGGCTGTCGTAGGTGTAGGTGGTGGTGTGGCGGGCGCCGTCGGTGAAGCTGGCCTGCTGGTTGAAAACAGGTTCATAGCTGTAGCGCAGGCTGATAACGCCGTTATCCTCCACCAGGTTGCCGCGAGCGTCGTAGGCCAGGCGGCGGTAGGGCGCGTCTGTGCCCAGGAGCTGGCGTTTGTCGTTCCAGAGATAGTTCACGGTCTGCACGGGGTTGCGCCACTGCGTGACCGCGGCGTAGCTGTTGAACAGATAGCTGGTGGGGTGGCCGCGCTCGTCGGTGAAGGTGTTACGGCTGGGCTGGTAGTCGGCGGTGCGCACGCCGCCGAGGGCGTCGGTGTGGCTGGTCATCCGTCGGCGGTCGTCGTAGGTCAGGCGCACATCATTGCCTTTGGGGTAGATGGTGCGTGTGAGCAGGTGGTTGGCGTCGTATTCGTAGGCGGTGGCCCGGCCCAGTGGGTCGGTGATGGCGGTGAGATTGCCGGCGGCGTCGTGGGCAAGGGTGAAGATGCGGCCGGCGGCATCGGTGACGCGATCGATCGTCCCGTCGGGGCCGTAGTGGAAGGCGTAGCTGCGGCCGCTGGCGTCGGTGACGCCGCTCAACCGCTCGCTCAGCCCCCAAACGCCGGCCGGGGGAGGATTCGGGCTGGGTTCATAGCTCAGGGTCTGGTCGTTGCCGTTGCGGTCCTCCAGCCGCAGCAGGCGGCCGGTCGGGCTGAACCACTGGCGCAGGCCCTGGGGCGAGGTGCGGAGCCAACTGCCGTCGGCAAAACGCACCAGGGTGCTGAAATCCTCGGCGGCGGGGACATAGCGGCTGTTGGCGTCGCGGTTGTAGGTCAGATATTGGCCATCGCCCTGGATGACGGTGACGGCGGTGGTGCGGTCGACCAGCAAGGTATCGTAGGTGGACATCCAGCCGAAGCCGAACGGCCAGATGTCGCCGCGGCGGACTTCGATTGTGCCCTGGGCGCGTAGGCTGGGTTGGGCGCCGCTATCGTAAAAGAAGGTCTCGGTGGCGGTGAAGGGGTAGGGGCCGGGCGCCACGCGCTCGCCCAGGGCGTTGCGGGTGTCGATCATCGCCTCGGCGTCGTAGCCCTCGCCGCTGTAGACCCGGCCCTGGAAGTCGATGCGCCAGGTCGCGCGCGCCGGCATCTGGCTGGTGATGGTGAAGGGGACGCGAGCGAGGGCGACGGGCGTATCGTTGCTGGTGCTGTAGCGGAGTTCGAGCGCCAGCGGCCCGCCGCGAGCAGGAAGGGAAGGAAAGGCATAGCTTTCGGACACCGAACCGGCGCCCATGTTGATCTCGCAGCCCGAACAAGTGAGACCGCTTGGCCCCTCGCCGATGTTGGCCACGGTCACAGTGGCGTCGCCCGCCTGCCCCGGCTGCTGCCCGGCGATGCCCGGCACGGCATGGCCGTAGAACGAGAAGTGCGGCACTTTGGCCTGCAAGGCTTTCTTCCCGCCCCCCACATCCACTACTTTCCCCGGCACCGGGTCGCGCCAGCGCTGCTCTTTGCCATCCCACCAATAACAGAGCGTGTCCGCGCCCACAGGAAGGGTTCCGGTGTACTCCACCGTCCACAGCACCTCCTTCCCCGCCGGGAAGACGGCCCCCTCCGGCTCGAAGCTGCTGAAGCCCATGGGGGCGGAGCCGTCGGGGAAGAAGCCGGGCAGGTCGGGGTTGGCCACATAGGTCACGCGCACGTCTTCCTTCTCTGCCAGGGCGCCGGGCGGGAAGGCGAGGCTGCTGTTGCCCTGGCTGTTTTGCGCTGTCCCCCCGGACGCGCCCAACTCGGTCAGCACCGGGTCCTGCGGGTGCAGGCGGATGTCCTCCAGGCGCAGGACTTCGTTGGCGCGCACGGGCCGGCGGCGTTGGTCGGGCGTGAAGCCGGGGTGGGTGAGGGTGAGGGTGTAGTCGCCGGCGGGGATGGCGAACATGAACTCGCCCTGGAGGTCGGTGGTGGTGGTGAAGATGGCCGTCTCGTGCGGCGAGGGCGCCAGCAGGAGCGGCGGCGGCGCGGCCTGGACGTGCGCCGCACGCTCGCGAGCGGCGGCGGGGCCGACGGCGACCATGAGCGGCAGGTAGAGCGGCAGCGGCAGGGCGTCGAGCAGGCCTGTGGCTACGACTTGGACGCCAGGTAAGGGCGTTTCTTGGGCGACATCGACGACGCGGCCGAGAAGTGTACCCAGGGTGGGGTCATCAGGGTCGGCGGCGGGCGTTTGCAAGGCCCGGAGATCGGCAAAGGGGGATGCAGGCGCGGCGGGCGCAGCGGGCGCGCCAACGTCGTCCCCCGGCCCGGAGGCGGCGGCCAGCACCGGCAGCGGGCCTGACCCGACCGTAATCGCCAGACAGAGGAGCAGGGCCAGCCACCATCGCCAGTCCTGATGGTCGGGGCCGGATGACCCTCCCTGCTGTAATTCAGTTCTCATGGCAGACCTCCTGACCGGGGCCTCGTCGAAAGGATGGGCGAGGCAAAGACAAACAGATCACACACCTCACCATGCTACACTGCATCACCGCATCACTTCTTCACTTTTCGCTTTCGCACATCTGGCTTTCTCGCGACAGGCGGTAGGATACAGGAAATTGGGGTGAGGGGCAAGAGGCGCGGGTAGCGGTCGGAGCGCTGCGAGCGCTCCGACCGCTAGTCACCGACCATTCGCCTCACCACCGTGCCCGGTGTTCCTCGGCAAAGCCGACCAGCCCCTCGATGGCGATCCGCTCGCCTTCATCGGTGGTCATCGCGCCGCGGTAATGGCCGAACATCTGGTGAACCTCGCTGCGGATGAGCAGGAGGTTGGTGCGGGCGGTGCGGTCAAAAAAGGGCGTGAACTGTAACTGCAGGCGGCCATCGGCGGCGGTCATCGTCCAGGGACGCATAAAGTCCCGATTGTCGTAGGCGAACTCGACCTGGCCGAGCTTGTGCACCCGGCCAGCGAGGATGAGGGTGTTCTCGGTGGCGGCGCTGGTGTCGCCAAAGCCGAAGCCCAGGTTCAGGCCCAGGCTGCGGCCATCGGCCAGGAAGCCGGAGGCGCTGGCCCAGACCCAGAAGGATGTGTATTCCCACACGCCCCGACCCCAGTCCAGGTTGCCCAGGCAGGTGTGCGGGTCGATCTCGAAGCGCTGCTCGCCCACTTGCAGCCGGCCGGTCGCCGGTAGGCAGTTGATCTTGCGGTTATAGTAGAAGCGGCGGCCGGCGATGGGGATGACGATGACGGTGGACTCGTGCTCCGGGGCCAGTGCCAGGCGCAGGTCGGCGGTAAGGGGCTGGCCGCCGAAATCCGGCCAGTCAACCTGCACCCGGCGGACGTCCGGCTCCGGCCGGAAGTGGACGCTGGCTTTGCCGTTGCTGAAGCGGCTCTCGCCGGCGTTGCTGTTGCGGGGCAGGAGGATGCCCCGGCCCAGGGGGAGGGTGAGGGTTTCCTCGTGATGGCGCTTGTTGGCGAAATCGACCAGATAGGCGAAGACCTGCCCGGCGTAGCCCAGGTCGGCCAGGGTGATGGAGAAGTAGTGGCTGGGCGTGGTCAGGCCGTAGTAGTCCCAGCGTTTGATGCGGAAGCGTTGCAGGGCGCGCAGGCGGTAGAAGCGAGCGGCCTCCAGGTTGCAGTCCAGCAGCGGCCCCCGCGCCCAGCCCACCTGGGCCAGGCTGCCATCTGGGTTGAGGAGGGGGGAGGGGGTGAGGAGTTCGTGTTGGGGAGGGGGCATGGGTGGTCAAGAAGGGAGGGTGGCCGTGATAACGCATTTCCGGCGCTTTGCGGTCGAAGATGTACGCGGCGTCAGCAACTCCCCTGGCTATGATAGGGAATACACGCCCATGCCCTGTTCCAGCAGACTGGCGTTGGCAGAATGGGCCAGGGCATAGACTGGCTTGCCCCAGGCCAACGCTTCGGACGCCAGGGCTTCGGTTTTGCCGCCAGGTTCGGCATGGGCGATGAGCAGTTCATCGGCAAGGGAGGCCACTAGGCGGTTGCGGGCTGCGGCTGTGAGCATCGCGGCGCGGCGCACCCCCTCCTTGAAAGGGGAAATGATGAGCAGGCGACCGGCGTCCAGCGCGGGGCGCAACGCCTGCGGCGGCCGGCGATAGAGCGCACGCGCCAGCACCAGCACTGCCGGCTGTAGGCCACGGAGCAGCACCGCCAGCGCTTCGTTTTCCGCCGGAGCGTGGAAGCCGCTGATGATGATGGGGCCGCGCTGTCGCCAGGTTTTGGCCAGGTCATGGATGGCCAGCAGAACCCCTGCCGGGGCGCGGGCCGAGGCGAGCAGGCCGAGGGTGCGCTCGCCGGCATTGACACGCGCCCAGATGGCCGGGTCGCCGAGCATCGCGGGCGCAGCCAGGACGTAGGGCGCAACCTCTTCGGCCACGCGGCTGCTGCGGTACAGATGCCAACTTTCCGAAAAAGTTGGCATCTGTGCCAGGGCGTCATTCGATGACATATTCAGCGATCGCTCGTACATCCTGGCAAGATGGGCGCCGGCGCTCAAGCATAAGCAAACACATCGGCGCGCACGGATCGGGCGGGGCGCGTCTCGCCGTGCACCATGCGCCGGATCCGTTCAGTCGTGGCGCGACTGAAGGTGGCATCGCCGCAGCGCGCACACACGACCGCAGGGATGCCCTCCACCAACACCGGCGTGCCATCGATCAGAAAGACCTCACTTACCGCCTCGGAGCGCGCCTCCGCGCCGCCGCATACCTGACAACGAAACATGCTTACCTCCGTTCGCTGTAATTATACCACTCGTCTGGGTTCGGCTCATAAGGCGTGATGATGCGCACCAGCTCGGCATCGGCGCGCGAGACCTGCAGATGCACAGGGCGACCGTCCTCGGTGAAGCCGAGGAGCAGACAGCTCGGCGTGTACTTGTCGTCGGCGTAGTCCTCGATCATCCTGGCTCGCCGCCCGGCCTGGCGAATCTCGGCCTCGCTGATGTTGCGCTCGATGGCGCGCCGAAACGCGTGCCGGCTGAACTCGAACTGCCCGGTCGCCAGTTGAGCGCAGATTTCAGCCAACGTCTTCATGTCCGACCGCCATCAGTCCGCTGGCCCATCTGTTTATCCGTCCTCATCCGCTGTCTCCAGCGCATCCCCCATGCGATACTTGATGTCGTAGTTGATGATGAAGTCGAGCTCTTCGGCGGTGAAGCCGTAGTGCTGGGCGAGGACGCGGTCGATGGCATCAATGAGTGGTTTGCTCCGTTTCGGAATAATTGACTGAACCGTCAGAGTATCATGTGCAAACCGCATGACTCGCTCTTCGGATTTGTGTTGTAGATCGTCCATCAGACTCTGGGCAAACTCCTGCAATCGCTGGCCAAGATTTCCGGCGGTGAGTCTCTCCAAATCGACGGGAAAGCTGTCAACCTCGCGTTTGTTGACGTGGCGGCAGTCAGAAAGAGTGGTTATGAACCAGTAGAAGAGGTTGGAATTCAGGCAACAAAGCGCAGCCGTCGCATGATCTTCGGCTCCGAAGCTCAACTCCTTAAACTCGGTTGGCGGGCGTAAGTTACCCTGACCGTCAAGGACTCGAGGCTGAAAGTCCAAAATCTGAAGAAAGTAGCCAACTTTCCGAGAGTAGAAGATTCGATGCTGAGTAGTGGCAGTATAGAAGGACGCGAGGCGACGACGATTCAGGGACAGTTTCTGACTGATGCTTTTTTCCAAAGGCGATGATAGCTTGGGCAGACTGCCCGATATCAATGACTGCTCTGCGGGAGCGTATGCTACGGTATGAAAAAGAGTAGGTCTTTCGAGTGCAGTCCACTTGTGATAGCGCGTGGAATGCCTGTGCACGTTCACCTTCTCGACGCCTATGAGGTGGATGGTCAGTCGAATGTGCTCAAGACCGTCAAAGAGGCGAGAAGGGCGGTCATCGTACGCGCTATAATGCAACTCCCGCGATGCCAGGATCCTCTGCAGGCTTCGATAGCGATCTGTGGATACTGACGAAACAGGAACGATAAAACCCATATGCCCAGTTCTCGGTCCTAACGCGAAGCTTCTTTCAATAACGAGAGCATACAGGTTGCCAGCATCAAGGCATGTGTAACCGCGAGTTGTATACTCCTTCAGAGTTGCTAATTCCACATACGGCGGATTCCCAATCACCACATCAAACCCACCCCTTGCCATGATCCCGTAGAACTCCACGCACCAATGGAACGGCTGATGGCTGCGCAGCCAGGCGTCGTACGCTGCCGGCTTCTTGGCCGGGTCTACGCCGTATTGCAGCGCCAGCAGGCGGTTGAGCCGGTCGTCCAGCACGGCCAGGCGCCGGCGCAGCTCGGCCTTGGCCGCCACGAAGTCCTCGCTCCACTCGCGCACGTCGTGGGCGGTCTGCATCTGCCGGAAGCGGCCGAAGAGGCGATCCACGTGCTCGGCCTCTTCCTTGATCTCGGCCAGCAGCGCTTCGTCCTCGGGCAGCAGCAGCAGCCGGTCGCCCCGCACCACCTCCTCCACCTGCGCCAGACCGGTGAAGCCCACCAGCGTGTTGCCGGCGCGGATGTTGAAGTCAATGTCGGGCAGCGGCTCCAGCCGGGCCACGTCCTCCACCAGCGCCACCAGCTTCAGGAAGAGCCGCAGCTTGGCGATCTCGGTCGCCTCGGCCATGATGTCCACGCCGTAGAGGTTGTTCACCATGATGCGCTTGAGGATGAAGTACGCCCGGTTGGGGTGGCGGCCGACGTCGGCCAGCGTCTCGCGGAAGTCGCGATAGGTCTGCGCCGGCGCGCTCGCGGGCAGCTCGGCCACCAGTTGCGCCATGCGATCCAGGCACGCTTCGTAGATCGGCCGCAGGATGTTGAGCGCGGCGAAGAGGAACGCGCCGGAGCCGGCGGTCGGATCCAGCACGGTGACGCCGGTGGCGGCCCGCCAGAACGCGCGCACCAGGTCGGGGTCCTCGGTGCGCTCGATCACGTCCTGCACGAACTGGCGGATGTCCAGGTTCAGGGTGATCAGGTCGTTGACCTGCCCGACCTCGCCGCCGGCCAGCTTCCGCCGAACCTCCTCGCAGCGTTGGCGGCGGGCGACAGTCTCGCGCCAGATCTCGGTGGGCAGGGCGTAAGCTTCGGTCGCGGGCGTGTTCCACGCGCCGCGCTGGCTCACGTCGTGCACGCCGGCCTCGATCTCCGGCGGCAGCGGCAGCTCAACCCCTTTACGCAGCGCGTCGTAGAGGTAGCGGTCAGGATCAGCTTGCAGCAGCGTCCACACGGCGTTGTCGCCGCGGAAGGCGGCCGGGTGCAGCTCGCGGGCGCGGTCGCACAGGAAGGGCAGGATGGTGTTCTTGCCGATGTACTCGGTGATGTCCTCCTTGGTGTAGTAGGCGCCCATCTCCTTCTGGTTGATGTACTGCTCGAAGATGTAGCCGAGCACATCGGGGTTGATCTCCCGGTCGTCTCGCAGCGGCCGGTCGTCCAGGTGCCACTGATAGCGGTCGAAAAAGTCGAAGACCTGGCGAAAGGCGCGGTCGGGGATGGCGATGGTGGCGCCGTGCAATTGCTCCACCTGGTGGCGCTGGAAGATGCCGCCGTTGAGATACGGCGCCCGCCCCAGCCGGCCGGCCAATTCTGGATCGCGCTGCCCTTCGGGTTTGGCGAACCCTTCGAAGAACAGAGGACAGAGGAAGTCCCGGTAGTAGCGGTCGGGCGCGGCGCGTTCGCTGGCCTCCAGCTTGTGGCGCAGGTAGTCAGGGTCGCCATCCAGGAAGCCCTTTTTCTGGATGAAGTAGATGAACATCAGCCGGTTGAGCATCACCGACACGTACCAGCTCTGCAGATCGGCGTCGGGGATGCCCTGCAGGAACTTTTGGAAGGCGTCGTGTTCGCGCTTGAACTCCTGGAAGAACTTGCGGGTGGCCCGCTCCACGTTGAAGGCGGCGCGCACCTGGCCGACTACATCCACCAGGGAAAGGTCGTCCTCCTGCTCCAGGCTGAAGCGGAGGGTTTCCAGCTTCTGGATCAGCGCCTCGCCCGATTGCCCCCGGTAGAAGGCGTGCTCGCGGCTCTGCAACGGCTGGCCCGACTCGCGGCGCACCCACTGCCACACCTGCGCCTCGCCGGCGTCGTCGCCGAAGACGATGAGATGCTCGCGATAGCGCCGGGCCACCTGGGTCTCGATCTTGCGGCGCAGCGCGTAGGGGGGCAGGGTGGACAGAGTTGCCAACTTTCCAAAAGTTGGCAACTCTGCCCGCAACCCTGGGCCAACTGCCAGCGCGATCAGCCCGCGTTTCTGAGCGATCGGCCGCAGCAGGTAGGTCTGGCCATCCACCTGCACATCCAGCGGCGGCGTCCGGGCCTCGTCCCAGCCCAATTCTTCGATGAAGAGATCGGTGAAGCGCCGCTCGCGCAGGTAGCGGGCGACGGCGGGTCGGTTCAACGGCATGGGTGCTCCTTACTCGTTTCAGGGTTGCCAACTTTTTGGAAAGTTGGCAACCCTTCGCAGGGTTGCCAACTTTTTGGAAAGTTGGCAACCCTTCGCGGCTCCAAAGTTGCTAACTTTTTCGGAAAGTTAGCAACTTTGGAGCCGCCGGCAGCCGCTTGAGAGATGCCAACTTTCGGAAAGTTGGCATCTCTCAAGCGGGGGACAACCCCATCGAACAAATGATTCGCACATCCTCATCACCCTGGTCCTCATGCACGATGCACAGGCGGTCCTCGTCGTAGAGGTTGGCGACCAGTTCGGCCAGGTCTTCGTCGCGGATGCCGCTGCGTAGTTGGCGGTTGAGCTGTTCGGCGGCGGTTTCGCGCAGGGGATAGCGGTAGAGCTGCTCCAGGGCCGCGCGGGCTGATTGGATGACGGGCAGGCCGTCGAACAACGTGCCGCGTGCCCGGTCCAGGTAGCCGATCAGCCGCTCGTAGGTGCGGAAACGGGCGCCGGTGGGCCGGCCGAGCTGCCCGCCCACGGCCCCGGCCGTCTCTTGACGAAGGTGTTCGACGCCTCCCTGCACCAACTCGTGATGACGCTCGCCGCGGGGCAGGGCCGGCTCGTCCAGGCTGCAACAGGCCGCGTCCAGGATGGCCCGCTGTGAATGCGTGATGCTGCGGCCAGCCTCGCCCATCCAGGCCAATGCGCTGTTTCCCTGGCCCGTCTTGATGTAGACCAGCACACCGGGCGGCCCGCCCAGATCGGCGCGATGCGCCTTGGTGGCATGGCTCACCAGCGGCAGGCGCGGGATGATCGTGCGCAGAGCGGGGTTGGCGTCGGTGGCGTTCTTCCAGATCTGATAGGCATAGGAGACCAGATCAACCTCCCCCTCGTCATCCGCTTCCAACGCGCCGACTTGCTCATGATACAGATCGAGCAGCCGGCCGCCGTCCCCTTGCTCCTCGAAGAAGGCCTCGTCTGCGCCCACCACCTCCTGGTTCTCGGTCAGGCGCTGGCGCAGCCGCTGGCGCAGCCGGATGATGCGCTCCAGCCCCTCGGCTGGCCATAGGGTGTAGCAGACGATTGTGGATGCACGCTGGCCGATGCGATCCACGCGGCCAGCGCGTTGAATCAGCCGGATGATGGCCCACGGCAGGTCGTAGTTGACGACAACGGCGCAGTCCTGCAGGTTCTGGCCCTCGCTGAGCACATCGGTGGCGATGAGCACTCGCAGCTCCTGCTCCGCCGTGACCTGCTGGCGCTTGTTGTTGCTGACCGGACTGAAACGCCAGGCCAGCGCGGTGGGGTCGGCGGTCTTGCCGGTCGCGCCTGCCACCGCCGTCACCCCACGCGCCCGCAGTTGGCCTTCGAGATAGCGCACCGTGTCGGCGAACTGGCTGAAAATCAGCACCTTACGGCCGGGATGGTCGGTCGTCAGCAAGTTGACGAGCGCGTCCAACTGGCTGTCGCGTTCCGGTCGCCAGCGGCCGGCCCTTTGCAGGATGCGCAGCAGATCTCCGGCGTCTTTGGCCAGGTGCGTCTTGAGAGAGGGGCCGAACAGGTCGGCGCGCAGCCAGCGGAAACGAGTGCGCAACGCCGTGCGATAGCGTTGGTAGACCTCGCCGGCGCGCACGCGATAGGCCTCGACCGGGTCTGCCACGCCGTCCATCGTCGCATCCGCCTGCATCGTCTCGTCGTTATCGGCGTCGGTCCAGTCGAACAGGGAATTACCGCTGAAGAACGCGTCCTCCAGGTCCTCGTCCTCGAAGCCGGTGTCCAGCATCTCGGCCTCCTGCGCGCCGATGGGCAGAGGCAGACCGTTCTCCAGCGCGTGCAAGAAGATGAAGTTGCGCAGGACGTGCCGTTCGACCGAGAGCAGGAACGCATAACCGCTGCTTTCGAGGCGTTTGAAGAGGTTGGTGCGGCAGAAGCCCATCAAACGCCGGCCGCCGCGCGCGAGGTCACGAATGATGCGGGCCTCCTCCTCCGTTGGGGATTGCTTGGGGCGGTGCAGTGCGTAGTTTTGCAGGCCGTAGCGAGGCAGGTGCAGGCCGTTGATGGCTTCCACCACATCCAGGGCGTACAGCCTGGCGTACTGGTCGGTCGGATCGCTTTCATCCAGCCGGAAATCCAGGCGTCGCGGCACGCGATCGGGGAAATACTCGCGGCGGCCGTCGGGAAAGGTCAGGTAGCGGCGGCCGTTCTCGGGATCCTCCAGCGCATAATTATCGCGAATGAAGCGGCGGGTGCGACGCACCATGTACAGGCTCATCAGCTCGCGCCAGTCGTCGGGATACGGGCTGCGCTCGAACGCGCCCAGCGAGCGCAGCGGCACGTTGAACTGGCGGTTGAACTCGATCTCGCCGATCTGGCGCAACAACGCCTCCGGCCGGATGCCCAGATCGGCCTCATCGGGCACGAACAAGCGCAGCTGGCTGGAGAGGTCGAGATATGTCTTGTTGTAAGGGGTGGCGGTGAGCAGGATGCAGCGGCTTTCGTTCTGCTCGATGTAGTCTTTGATGGCCCGGTACCTCTTGCCCTCGCGGTTGCGCAGATTGTGGCTTTCGTCAATCAACACCAACCGGTAGCGCCGCAGGTGGGGCAACTCCTGCTGCACTCGGCTCAGAGACAGCACATCGCCAGTGAGGCCATATTCTGCGCGGTACCACTGCCACATCTTGACCAGATTCTTGGGACAGATGATCAGCGTGGAAACGCCGAAGTCTTCCTCGAAGATCTTAGCCACCGCCGTTGCCATGATGGTCTTGCCCAGACCCACCACGTCGCCGATCAGTACGCCGCCGCGTCGGTTGAGATGACGGGCCGCGATCTGCACGGCGGCCTTCTGAAAGTCGAATAGGGTTTGCTGGAATCGCCTGGGAACGGTGAACTCGTTGAGGCCGGCGCGCGCCTCCTGCGAAAGATGATAGGCCATCTTGAGGTAGATGTAATACGGCGGCGTCAGCCGCTCGCCCGCCCAGCTCTCTTCGATGATGTCGGCGATCTCCCGCGAGATATCTACGCAGAAGGCGTCGTTCCAGCGTTCCTCGAACCAGGCGGCCAGCTTGGCCGCGGCGTCCTGTTCGATCACATCGAGGTTGAGCTCGCCCTGGCCGGCCAGTCCGGAGAAGGTCAGGTTGCTGCTGCCGGTGAAGCCGATGATCGGCGCGGCGATGTCCCGACGGAACAACAGGTAGAGCTTGGCGTGCAGCAGGTGACGCAAGAAGAGCTTGACCACCAGGCGGCCGGAGCGAATCTGGCCGGCCAGCCGGCGCAAGGCGGCCTCGTCGGCGTTGCTGGGCGCACCCAACGTGAGTTGCCGCCGAAACTCCTGAGCCAGGTCCTTGCGCAGTCGGGCCGCGCGCTGGTTGGTCATCCGCTCCGGCTCCCCGGCGCGGAGGAGTTCCTGCAGGATGTCACCGGGCAGTCGCTGCATCCCCACCAATAGGCGGCACTGCGCGCCTTCGCCGCCTGTCCAAGTCTCGATAGAACGGTCGAGTTGCTGCCAGCCCCGCAGGTTGAAATAGCCGACGCAGAAGTCCGCCCGATAGGAGACGTTCAAGGTCTCGGTCAATGCAGGCATGAGGTGCTGTTCGATATTGTCGAAGATGCGGGGCATGAAATGAACCTTTCAGTCGGTCATCCGGACTTGTGTCTACGCTGCGGCTGAAATCCTCATTGGGATCAGTCGCCAGGCATCATTGGCGGCCAAGTTTACCACGATCCCGCTATCACAGAAACACGACGCGCTATCGGGTGAGACGTACACGAATCGATCTCAGCACGCAAAACTCGATCAGAAGTGCTATAATGCGGCTCGTTGAGCCTTCTACGGAGTAACGATCATGGGCATGTTCGACACCATCATCTTCGACCAGCCGATCCCGTGCCCCAAGTGCGGGGCCGAGATCCGCTCGGACCAGACCAAAGCCTTCGCAACCCACCGCGCCGAGATGTTCATGTACAACGTCTGCGAGTGGTTCGAGGGCGGCTACAATACCATGACGCCGGAGGATCGGCGGTCGCTTCGGTTCATCTGGCATCGGGACATCCTGGACAAGAGCGAGACGCCGTTGGCAGCGCTCCGTCACTTCCTGGCCCAGCGCCAGGCCGAGAGCGGCGACGAAGACGAGCAGATGAGCTTGTGATGAGGGGACAAGGCGCGGGGAACGGTTCGCAATGCCGCTGACCATGCACTACAAGTTGCGGAGTCGCCTATGGTATGATTCCAAACCTTCGCTACCCATTTCTCCACTCCATCACCTTTTCATCCTTTCATTTCTGCAAGGAGGACGAAACATGAGACGCGTTGCGCTCGCTGTACTCTTCATCGTAGCCCTGGTGGTTGCCGGCTGTGCGGCGCCAGCAGGCCCATCTCAACCCGCCACCCCCGTCGCCCAAAAGACCTTCAAGGTCGGCTTGCTCAGCCCCGGCTCGGTCAACGACGAGGGTTGGAATTCCATCGCCTACCATGCCATGCTGCGTATCCGCGATGAACTGGGGGCCGAAATGAGTTATGTCGAACTGGAACAACTTTAGTTTCCGGTAACTCGGTGACGAGTTGAAGCGCCGCGATTTCGGTATTGCGGTTCTGAACCTTACAAAAGCGATAGAAAAGGATGAGGAATGAGGTCAGGGATGCCGTTTACGACGGCGAT
>JAIBAP010000099.1 GCA_019695115.1 Caldilineales bacterium
CCCACACCCACGCCCACCCGCACCCCCACCGCCACCCCCACAGCCACCCCCACGCCAACGGCAACCTTCACCTTCACCCCCACCGCCACCCGCACGCCCACGCCCACCAACACCCCCACCCGCACAGCCACCCCCACGCCAACGGCAACCTTCACCTTCACCCCCACCGCCACCCGGACGCCGACGGCCACCAACACCCCCACACGCACAGCCACCCCCACGCCAACAACGACCTTCACCTTCACCCCCACCGCCACCCGGACGCCGACGGCCACGAACACCCCCACGCGCACCCCAACCGCCACGATCACGCCCACGGCGACGGTCACACCGACGGCCACGCTCACACCAACAGCCACGATCACGCCGACGGCAACCAGGACGCCCACCATCACCCCCACCCCGACGATCACACTCACGCCTTCGGTCACGCCCACGCTGGAGCCGCTCATCACCCCCGTTCCCATCCCCGTCCCCGGCCTCATGCACCCCAAGGACGTGGCCGTGAACCGGCGCAGCAACCTCATCTACGTCGCCAGCCGTGACAACGACCGCGTCTTCGTCATCGACGGCTACAGCCACAGCGTGGTTGGCGTCATCCCGGTCTGCGACCAGCCCTTCGGCATCGACGCCAACAGCCAGACCAATCGTATCTATGTCGCTTGTTTCGGCGTCGGCCGGGTGGATGTTATCGACGGCTTCAGCAACATGGTCATCGCCAGCCCCTTTGTCGGCCCCGAACCAACCTATGTCGAAGTCAACGAAGCCACCAACCGCGTCTTCGCCGTCACCCACGGCAATGGCCGCCTGGCCGAGATTGACGGCGTCAACAGCATGTTCTTGCGTAGTGTTCCCACCGGCGGCGGCGCCTTCGGCCTGGCTGTAGACAGGAACCTGAACCGCGTCTATGTGGGCAACCGCGATGCCGACACCGTCTCGATTATCGACGCCGCAACCATGGCCAAGATCATGGATGTATTCCCCGGCCCGCCGCAAAACCATCCCTATGGTCTCGCCTTCAATCCAATCACGAACCGGCTCTACGTCAGCTACTCGGTCTTCGATTCTGTGCTCAAGCTGGCCATCTATCATGCCTCGCCCGCCGGCCTCACCCGGCTGGACACGCGCGACCTGGCCAATGGCGGCAGCGACGCCCCCGGTGTGCTCGGCATCAACCCCACCACCAACCATCTCTTCGTCCCCAACAGCGCTTCGCACACCGTCAGCGTCATCAGCGGCTTCAGCAACAACGGCCTCGCCACCCTGCCGCTCGGTCTCGACCCCTTCGGCGTCGACGTCAACCCCCTCACCAACCGCGCCTATATCACCGCTCGCGGCACGAATCAGCTATGGGTCGTACCCGACGTTTACTGATCCCCCATGACCATCACCCTCATCGGCCTCGGCCCCGGCGACCCCCAACTCATCACCCGCCGGGCCTGGCAACTCCTGACGACCGCCCCCCAGGTGTGGGTGCGTACACGCCGCCACCCCGCCGTCGCCGCCCTCGATGACCACACCCAGGTAGCCGGCTACGACCATCTCTACGAACAGCACCCCGACTTCGACGCCGTCTACAACGCCATCGCTGCCGATGTGGTGGCCCGCGGCGCTGCTCAGGACATCCTCTATGCCGTGCCCGGCGACCCCACCGTGGCCGAGACCAGCACCCGCATCATCCGCCGCCTGGCCGCAGCCCAGAGGGTGGAGGTCAGGATCGAGCCGGGCGTCAGCTTCATCGAGCCGACCTTCGCCGCCCTCGCCGCCGACCCCATCGACGGGGTTCAGATCGTCGATGCCATGTCGTTGGCCCAGGCGCATCACCCGCCCGGCGCCACCGAGCAGGGGCTGCTAGCCGTCCAACTTTTCAGCCGCGAGCTGGCCAGCGATGTCAAGCTGACCTTGATGAACGCCTATCCCGACGACCACCCACTGACCGTCGTCAGTGGCGCCGGGACGGACAACCTGCAGGTGCATCGATTGGCCCTGTACGAACTGGATCGCAGGGACATTTTCGATGATCTGACCACCCTTTGGGCGCCGCCGCTGCCGCAGCCGGGCAGCTACGAAGCCCTGCAAGAGATCATCGCCCACCTGCGCAGCCCCGAAGGCTGCCCCTGGGACCGCGAACAGACCCACGCCAGCCTGCGCCCCTACCTGCTGGAAGAAGCCCACGAAGTGCTGGAGGCGCTGGACGCCGACGACCCCGAGAGCCTGGTCGAGGAATTGGGCGATCTGCTGATCCAGGTCGCCCTTCACGTCCAGATCGCCGCCGAAGAAGGCGAATTCAAGCTGCCCGATGTCATCGGCCATGTCGTCGCCAAGCTGGTGCGCCGCCACCCGCACGTCTTCGACGGACTGGAAGTAGCCGGGGCCGAGGAAGTGGTGCGCAACTGGGAGGCGATCAAACAGGCCGAGCGCCAGCAGGCAGCTGGCAACGGCGGCAAGAAGGACCGCAAGACCTTACTGGATGGCATCCCCCGCTCGCTCCCGGCCCTGGCCCTGGCCCAGGCTTATGTCGAGCGGCTGGCCCGCGTCGGCTACCCCCAGCCTCCCGCCGCCCCGCTGGACGAGGCTGGCCTGGCCGAGCGCCTGCTCCAGCTGGTCGAGCAGACCCAGGCAGCCGGGCTGGACGCCGAATCGGCCCTGCGCGGGGTCTGCGCCAGACTGCGGGCCAGGCTAGAGGCCGTCGAAGCGGCCGCCGGCCGGCAGCATCAAACCCTGATCGATCTCAAGCCAGAGCAACAACAGGCGCTCTGGCGACAGCATCCCCTATCGAAGGACTGAAGCCATGCGCATCATCGACCTCAGCATCCCCCTGGGCATCGGCACCCCGGCCTGGCCCACCTACGAACCCCTCCAGGTCAAATACTTCAAACGGCTGGCCCCCAACGGCGCCAACGGCCAATTGCTGACCCACAGCAACCATGTCGGCACCCATCTCGACGGCGAAATCCACTTCTACACCCCCGGCAAAGACATCGCCCAACTCGATTTCGGCTTCCTGGCCGGCCCGGCCGCCATCGTCGACCTCAGCGACATCTGCGGCGACTACGACGTCTACACCCCGGCCATGATCGAAGAACGGGTGGAAGTGCGTTCGGGCGACATCCTCATCATCCACACCGGCTACCACCACTTTGGCTGGGACCAGCCCTACGGCAACGAAATCCGCTACATGGTCATGCACCCCGGCCCCGACGCCCGCTTCGCCCGCTGGTGCGAAGACAAGCAGATCAAATGGATCGGCGTCGATTGCGGCAGCGCCGACCACCCCATGAACACCAAAATCCGCGAGTGGATGCCCGCCCAGGCCCAGGACGCCGACGCCCACTTCCGCCAGAAGTACGGCAAAGCCCTGGCCGATTACTTCACCCCCGACATGTACCAGATGATGCACCTGTGGATGTTCCCCAAGGGCATCATCCACGCCGAATGTGTGGGCGGCGACATCGATCTGCTGGTCAACCGCCGCCTTCAGGTGGGCTGCTTCCCCTGGCGCTTTGTCGATGGCGAGGCCAGCATCGCCCGCATCGTCGCCTTCGTCGAGGAGGACGACTACGAACAACTCATGGCCCGCAAAGCCGCCCTGCCCAAAACCCGCTTTGGCGACTGCTACGACCCCCTCCACGTCGAACGCCTGGGCGGACGCGGGCGCACCTTCTGACCCCCTTTTTCATTGTGCGCGCTTGCCAGGCCGCACGAGTCTGGGCGAAACAGCAACGAAGAAGCCCACCTCAACATGAGGTGGGCTTCTTGTTTGGAGTCGGGGCGAGAGGATTTGAACCTCCGACCTCTTGGACCCGAACCAAGCGCGCTACCGAGCTGCGCTACGCCCCGTCCAGACAACTATTATACGCCAACCCGTCCGCCAAAGCAAACTGCTTCCACGCCCCCGCGCAACAGGCCAAACCCACCTCCCATGCTATAATCCCCCCATCCTCCCTGCGTCCCTCCCTCCTTGCGTCCCTCCCTCCGTCCCTCCGTCCCTCCCTCCCTCCGTCCCTGCGTCTCCCCCTCCCCCCCTCTCCCCCTCCGCCCATGACCCGTTTCAGCACCGCCGACGTCCGCCATGTGGCCGAACTCGCCCGGCTCGAACTCACCGCCGCCGAAATCGAACTCTTCGCCGGCCAGTTGGCCGCCGTGCTGGACTACGCCGCCCAACTCCAAGCCGTTGACACAACCGGCGTCCCTCCCACCGCCACCGTCCTGCCCCTGCGCAGCGTGATGCGGCCGGATGAAGTGCGCCCCAGCCTGCCTGCGGC
This sequence comes from Caldilineales bacterium, assembly GCA_019695115.1. Classification (GTDB taxonomy): domain Bacteria; phylum Chloroflexota; class Anaerolineae; order J102; family J102; genus SSF26. The sequence goes on from JAIBAP010000099.1 coordinate 4,266, forward strand.
CCAGGCCCTGGCCAACGCCCCCGACCAACGCGATGGCTACTTCCGCGTCCATGCCGTGTTGGAGGGCAGCCAATGAGCGAGCTGACCGCCCTGACGCTGCACGACGCTCAGGAACTGCTCCGCCGGCGCGAGATCACAGCCGTCGAACTGACACGGGCCTACATCGCGCGCATCGAGGCCGTCGATGACCGCGTCAAAGCCTACCTGCACCTGGCCCCCGACCTGGCCCTGGCCCAGGCCGCCGCAGCCGACCAGCGCCGGGCCGACGGCGATGACAGCCCCCTCCTCGGTATCCCGCTCGCCATCAAAGACATGATCACCGTGGCCGGGATGCCGACCACAGCCGGGTCCCGCATCCTGGCCGGATTCAAGTCGCCCTACGAGGCCACCGCCAGCGCCCGCCTGCGCCAGGCCGGGGCCGTCTTCTTGGGCAAAGCCAACCTGGACGAATTCGCCATGGGCTGGAGCACTGAGAATTCGGCCTTCTTCACCACCCACAACCCCTATGATCTCGACCGTGTGCCGGGCGGCTCCAGCGGCGGCTCGGCGGCGGCAGTGGCGGCGGGCGAGGCCATCGCCGCCTTGGGCACCGACACCGGCGGCAGCGTGCGCCAACCGGCCTCGTGGACGAACACCGTTGGCCTGCGCCCAACCTATGGCCGCGTCTCGCGCTGGGGCGTGGTCGCCTTCGCCTCCTCGCTCGACCAGATCGGCCCCATCACCCGCGATGTACGCGACTGCGCCCTGATGCTGAATGCCATTGCCGGCCACGACCCCCTCGATAGCACCACCATGCCCCTGCCCACGCCCGACTTCGGCGCCGGGCTGGAGGCTGGGGTCAAGGGCTTGCGCCTGGGTCTGCCCCGCGAGTACTTCGTCGAGGGCATGCACCCCGGCATCCGGGGGGCCATCCTGGCGGCGGTGGAGACGCTGGTCGGTTTGGGGGCCGAGGTCGAGGAAATCTCCCTCCCCCACACCCGCTTTGGCATGCCTGTCTACTATCTGGTGGCCACGGCCGAGCTGAGCGCCAACCTGGCCCGCTACGATGGCGTCCGCTACGGCCACAGCGCCGGCGCGCCCAACATGTGGGACAACTACCGCCAGTCACGCGGCCAGGGCTTTGGCCCTGAAGTCAAGCGTCGCATCATCCTCGGCGCCTATGCCCTCTCGGCCGGCTACTACGACGCCTACTACCTCAAGGCGCAGAAGGTGCGCACCCTCATCCGCCAGGATTTCGACCGCGCCTTCGGGCGTTTCGATGCCCTCATCGCCCCGGTCGTCCCCTTCCTGCCGTTCACGATCGGCCAGGCCCCGGCTGACCCGGTCGATCTCTATCTCAGCGACGTGCTCACCCTGCCCACGCCCCTGGCCGGCGTGCCCTGCCTCTCGGTCCCGGCCGGCTTCGTCCCCGAAAAAGGCAAGGCGCTGCCGGTGGGCTTGCAGATCATCGGCAAACCCTTCGACGAAGCCGGCATCCTCCGCATCGCCTACGCCTTCGAGCAGGCCACCCGCCACCACCTCACCCGCCCACCCCTCTGAGAAAACCGCATGACCACCGCTTCAACCACCGCCGCCGCCGGCGACAATGGCCATCACACCCCCCGCCAGCGCATCTCCCCGCGCGTCGCCGCCGTGCCGCCGTCGGGCCTGCGCCGTTTCTTCGACATCGCCGCCACGATGGACGATGTCATCTCGCTCAGCATCGGCGAACCCGACTTCACCACCCCCCAGGTCATCCTCCAGGCCGGGATCGACAGCTTGCAGCGGGGCCAGACGCAGTACACCTCCAATTCCGGCATCTACGCCCTGCGCGCCGCCCTTTCCGACTATCTCCACCGGCTGTACGGCGTGGCCTACGACCCTGAGACCGAGATCCTGATCACGGTGGGGTCCTCCGAAGCCCTCTATCTGACCACCGTTGCCCTGCTGGATGTGGGCGATGAAGTCATCGTTCCCCAGCCCAGCTATGTCGCCTACCCGGCCGAAGTCGCCTTCACCGGGGCCGTGTCGGTTCCGGTCTCCACCTTCGTCGAGGACGACTTTCGGGTGACGGCAGCCGAGATCGCCGCCGCCATCACCCCGGCCACCAAAGCCTTGCTCCTGGGCTATCCCTGCAACCCCACCGGCGCCGCCCTCGACCGCGCTGACATGCTCGGCATCGCCCAGCTGGCCGCGGGGCGCGACCTGCTGGTGATCGCCGATGAAATCTACGACCGCCTGACCTATGTGGGCGAACACACCTGCTTTGCCAGCCTGCCCGGCATGAAGGATCGCACCATCCTGCTGGGCGGCCTGAGCAAGAGCCATGCCATGACCGGCTGGCGGCTGGGCTGGGCCTGCGCGCCCGCCGACATCCTGGCCGCCATGCGCAAAGTCCACCAATACACGATCATGTCGGCCCCCACCGTCGCCCAGGTCGCGGCCATCACCGCCCTCACCGACCCGCGCGCCGAGGAGGCCGTCGCGACCATGCGCCAGAGCTACGACGAGCGCCGCCGGCTGATCGTCGATGGCCTCAACAGCATCGGCCTCCCCACCTTCACCCCGCGCGGGGCCTTCTACGCCTTCCCATCCATCCGCGCCAGCGGGCTGGACGACAACACCTTTGCCGAAACCCTGTTGCAGGAAGAACACGTCGCCGTCATCCCTGGCTCGGCTTTTGGCGCCGCCGGGGCCGGGTATGTGCGCTGTTGCTACGCCCAGCGCAAAGACAAGATCGAGGTCGCCCTCGACCGCATGGCCGCTTTCGTGCGACGGCACGGTTAACAATCCGCGTTCATCCGCGTTTATCCGCGTACCAAGATCAAAGCCAGAGTTGTGACAAAAACCGCTCCATGACCACAAACTTCGAGACCGTCATCGGCATGGAAGTCCATGCCCAACTGCTCACCCGCTCGAAGATGTTCTGTGGGTGCAGCGCCGACCAGTGGGACGCGGCCCCCAACAGCCACACCTGCCCGGTCTGTCTGGCCATGCCGGGGATGCTGCCGGTGATCAACCGCCAGGCCGTGGCCCACACCATCCGCGCCGGCCTGGCCCTGAACTGCACCATCGCCGAGGAAGCCGTCTTCGCCCGCAAGAACTACACCTATCCCGACCTGCCCAAAGGCTACCAGATCAGCCAATACGAACTGCCGTTGTGCTTGAGCGGCTGGATGGAGATCGACACCGCCGCCGGCGCCAAACGCATCGGCATCACCCGCGCCCATCTCGAAGAAGACACCGGCAAGCTGGTGCACGATGGCGAGGCCAGCCTGGTGGACCTCAACCGCGCCGGCGTCCCCCTGCTGGAGATCGTGACCGAACCCGACCTGCGTTCGGTCGATGAGGTCAACGAATATCTGACTCGCCTCCACCAGCTGCTGGTGCAGATCGGCGTCAACAGCGGCGACCTGGAGAAAGGCGCCATGCGCATGGAGGCCAATATCTCGCTGCGGCCCGTTGGTGAGACCTCCCTGGGCGTCAAGGTCGAGATCAAGAACCTGAACAGCTTCCGGGCCGTGCGCAACGCCCTGGACTACGAGATCAAGCGCCAGACGGCCGTGTTGGCAGCGGGCGGCGCGGTGGAGCAGGTGACGTTGGGCTGGTTGGAAGCCGAGGGCCGCACCTATGTCCAGCGCAGCAAAGAATCGGCCCACGATTACCGCTACTTCCCCGAACCCGACCTGCCGCCGTTGGTCATCGACCGCGCCTGGGTGGAGGAACTGCGCCAGAGCCTGCCCGAACTGCCATTGGCCCGCCGCGCCCGTTTTCAGGAGCACTACGGCCTCAGCCGCTACGATGCCGATGTGTTGGTGGCGGAGCGGGCCGTGGCCGACTTCTTCGAGCAGGCCGCGAGCGCGGCGGCGCCGGTGGAGCCGAAAACCGTCGCCAACTGGCTGGCGGGCGAACTGTTCCGGCTGATGAACCAGGCCGGGGTGAGTCTGGCGGCCGTCCCTATCTCGCCGGCCGCGTTCGCCAATCTGCTGAAGCTGGTGGCGGGTGGGACGATCAACCCCAATACCGGCAAACGAGTGTTGGAGACGATGTTCCGCAGCGGCGAGACCGCGGAGGCCATCGTCGCTCGCGAGGGCCTGGCCCAGGTGAGCGACGCCGGCGTGCTAGTGCAGGCCATCGACCGCGTCCTGGCGGCTGCACCCGATGAGGTGGCCCGCTACCGCGAGGGCAAGACGCAGCTCCTGGGCTGGTTCATCGGCCAGGTGATGCGCGAGACGCGCGGCAAAGGCAATCCCGACCTGGTGCGCCAGGCGCTGATCGAGCGGTTGGGCTGAGCGGGGCGCCAATCGGCGCCAATCGGCGAGCAAAAAAGAGGGGGCCGGCGTGCCGGCCCCCTGCTCTGGGATGGGTGCAGTTGGTGTGCGAAGAATCAGACGACCGGGCCAATGCCCACCAGGGCGAGAACCCAGTTCAGCAGCCAACCGACCACGGCAATGGCAATGGCGGCAATGATGGCGCCGGTGAAACCCTTGACCGAGAGGCCGGGAACGAATCGGCCGCTGATGAGTAGGATGATGGCAGCGATGATCAAGCCAACGATCGCACCGATCAAGCCTGATCCGCCCATACCCAGGCCCAAAAGACCCAGTAGCCAGGCAACGACGGCGGTGACGAGAGCGATGACGACGGCGGCAATGACGGCGCTGGTGAAGTTCTTGACCGTCAGGCCCAGGTTCAGTCGGCTGACGATCATGAGAACGACGGCGGCGGCGACAGCCCAAACGAGGAAATTGATGATGACACCCATGTGCGGCTTTCTCCTGTAAGAGTGATGAAAGATGGAGAATCGACGATGAGCCAACTGCACCGAGGACAAGTATAGCACAATCGGGCAAAAGTCAACACCGTTCGCACGAGGGCGCGCTCGTCCCGCCGCCCAGCATCGTTCGCACCCGTTCGCACGTGGGCGTGCTCACTCCGCCGTTCATGAAAACCGTTCGCACGAGGGGGCGCTCATCCCGTCGCCCATCATCGTTCGCACCCGTTCGCACGTGGGCGTGCTCACTCCGCCGTTCATGGTTCACGTTTCACGCCTCACGGAACACGAAACACGAAACACGGAACACGAAACACGGAACGCGCCTCACGTTTCACGCCTCACGCCTCACGGAACACGCCTCACTTCTCCGCCTTCTCCAAATCCCGCCCGACATCGCGCCGGAAATCCCAGGCCAGATACTCGTGGCTCATCGGCAACGAGAGCTCCAGCGAACTGATCGGCTGGATGGCGGCCTGCACCTTCCCCGGACGGCATTCCAGCAGATGCCCGCCCGCGGTCAAATCGTAGGAGAGAAAATGCAGGTGCAGGCCGGGCACATTGAGTGAGGCCATGTAGTCGGGGGTGTAGAACCCGGCCAGCGTGCCCTCGGTGGCCTGGAACTGGAACACATGCTGCTCTTTGGCCACGTCCACCAGCGGCCGGTAACACACCTGTTTGGGCACCGAACGGGCGCGGAGAGAGGCAAAGAGGCCGTCGATGCGGATGGCATAGAACAGGTTGGGCGAGGGCAGCAGCCGCGACAGCCATCCCAGAAAGGCGTCGTACTCCATCTCGCCCTCGCTTTCGGCGAAAATCGAGGGCCGGAAGTGCGTGACGCAGGCGAAGGGCGTCAGCTGGTCGTCGGCGACAGCGATTATCCGACCATCGGAGTCGATTTGGTGGACGCGGCCATCCAGCATCACCATCTCACCGTCGAGATCGTTGAACGTGCCCAGGCCAAAATCGCCGTGGCGTTTGATCTGCGAAAAGGGGATGTTCTCTTCGTAGATGCCTTCGACCAGGGCATTGACGGGGGCGCAGAGGTAGATGCGGCCGTGAGGGTGGATAGAGGGATCGGGGTGGGGCATTTTTCGTCCGGTGGGAGAAGTAGGAGGGAAGGGGCGAATGATACCCATGCGAGGGATAAGCAGCAAATTGGCTCAGAATGCCTCCGCCGATTTCCCTTTCCACCCCACACCTGCTACACTTCCTCCTTCGACCGGGACGGCGATAGCGAATCGCTGCACCCCGGCATCATTTACCTACGTTCTTTTGGGCTGAGAGTGCGACTTGGCTCACCGGAGTCAAGGAGTACTCCTCGATGAATTTCAAACAGTTTGCGCTCGACCCGCGTCTCGACGCGGGCATCGAAGCCGCGGGTTACACCACCCCCACCCCCATCCAGCAGCAAGCCATCCCGGTGGTGCTGCAAGGGCGCGACGTCCTCGGCCTGGCCCAGACCGGCACCGGCAAGACCGCCGCCTTCGTCCTCCCCATCCTGCAGCGCCTCACCAAAGGCCCGCTCCGCCAGACCCGCGCCCTCATCATCGCCCCCACCCGCGAGCTGGCCGAGCAAATCCACCAGACCATCGTCATCTTGGGCCGCCAGACCAGGGCGCGCAGCGTCGCCGTCTATGGCGGCGTCGGTAAGGGGCCGCAGACGGAGGCGCTGCGCCGCGGGGCCGAGATCGTCGTCGCCTGCCCTGGCCGCCTGCTCGACCACATCGCCGACGGCGCCATCGACCTCTCGCACATCGAAGTGCTGGTGTTGGATGAAGCCGACCGCATGTGCGATATGGGCTTCCTGCCCGACATCCGTCGCATCCTCAGCCGCCTGCCCGCCCAACGCCAGACGCTCTTCTTCTCGGCCACGATGCCGCCCGAGATCCGCACCCTGGCCGATGGCATCCTCCACCAGCCTGCCACCGTGCAGGTGGGGATGATGGCGCCAGTCGAGACCGTCTCGCACGCCCTCTACCCCGTCGCGGACCGACTCAAACCCGGCCTGCTGCTGGCCCTGCTAGAACGAACCCCCACCGGGCGCGTCCTCATCTTCACCCGCACCAAACACCGCGCCCGCACCCTGGCCCAGCATCTGGCCAAACACAACTACAATGTCCAGGCGTTGCAGGGCAACATGACCCAAAACCGGCGGCAAGAGGCCCTCGACGGCTTCCGCAACGGCAAGTACGACCTGCTGGTGGCCACCGACATCGCCGCTCGCGGCATCGATGTCACCGGCATCTCGCACGTGATCAACTTCGACATGCCCGACACCGTCGATGCCTACACCCACCGCATCGGCCGCACCGGCCGCGTCCACCGCACCGGCGAAGCCTTCACCCTGACCACACAGGCCGACGAAAGCATGGTGCGCGAGATCGAACGACTTCTGGGCGAGCGCATCGAGCGCCGCCGCGTCCAGGATTTCGACTACGGCGGCCCTGCGCCCGAAAGCCAGCCGGCGCAACCGTTGCCATCACAACCCCAGCGCCAGCCGGCAACCCATCCCGGCAGCCGCCCGTCGCAGGGCTACGGTCAGGGCAACCGCCAACCGGCCAATCAGCCAGGCAAGGGGCGCTCTTCGCCGCCGGATCACCGGCAACCGGATCACCGGCAGCCAGCGCAGCCCAGCCGTCCCGCCTCGGTTCCGCCCCGTTCGCCCGCTCGTTCCACCCCGTCCTACCGCCGCGACCGCGGTTGATTCCGAGGACGCCTGACAGGTTGTGCAGGACCTGTCAGGCGTCCTCCCTGGTGTTCTCCCATCCCGCCATGCCGGCGGGGTCATAATCGCCCCATTTGCCGCTGAACGAGGCGGCGAACATCTCGGCGTTGGTGCGGGCGATGGCTTCTGCCGCCTTCTGCATTGCCGCCTCGCGCTTCGCCCGCGCGTCCTCCAGTTCCTGCCGCTGCGAGGGGCCGACGGACAAAATCCGCAACTGGCGGACATCGCCCATCGCATACGGGATACTGCCGCCTGCCTTCCGGCCCAGGATGGCCTGCGCCAGGGGTGTGTTGGCCCCCAGCAGCCCCCGATCGATGTCGGCGGCCTCGGCGGGAACCAGGTCGAAGGCCAACGTCTCGGCCTGGCCCCGCGCGTCGATCAACTCGATCACAACGTGGTCGCCCACAGATGGGGTCATCGGGCTGCCCCTCTCAGGCGACGCTGTCCTCGCCGCCATCGACGAAGACCACGCTGCCCGAGATCCAGCTGATGCTGGGGTCGGCAAGGGCGGCGATGGTGTTGGCCACATCTTCGGGCGTGGTCAGACGCCGGTCAGGATGGCGTTTCAGCGCTCCTGCGACGATCTGTTCGTTGCCGGGGATGGCGCGCAAGGCCGGGGTGTCGGTGACGCCGGCCTGGATGCAGTTGACCAGGATGCCGCGCCCGGCCAGTTCCTGGGCCAGCACACGGGTGTGCGATTCCAGCGCCGACTTGGCCGCCGAAACGGCGCCATAGCCGAGGATGACGCGATGCGAGCCTTCCGAGGTCATCGACCAGATGCGGCTGCCGCGGCCCAGCAGATTGGCCCGCACCAGCGCCTGCGTCCAGTAGACCAGCGAGTGCGCCATCACATCCAGGGTCATGTTCATCGAGGCGGGGTCCATGGCATCTGCCGGGTCGTCGGCGATGAAGGGCTTGAGGGTGCCAAAGGCCAGCGAGTGCATCATCAGCCAGATGGTGGGCTGCTCGGAGGCGGCCAACACCTCGCCCATCCTGACGATGGCCTTGTCGCGCTTGACCTCGTTCGAGGCGTTCATGTTGAAGAAGATGGCCTGGCTGCCCGTGGCTTCGATGTCGGCGATGAGGGCTTCGACGCGGGGCATCGTTTGTTTCATGTCCAGGTGGACGCCGAAGATGTTCATGCCTTTGCGGGCCAGGGCGCGCGAGGTGGCGCCGCCAAAGCCGCTGGATGCGCCCAGGATCAGCGCCCATTTGCCGGCGAGGTTGCTTTGAGTCATGGTGGTGGGATTCCTCCGAAGGTGGGTGAGTGCGAGGTTGATTTGGGAGTTTGGGATGGGGTGGGAGTTGCGTGTTACGTGGTGCGTGTTGCGTGTTCCGTGGGGTGGGGAGAATTATTGTACCGTTGATAGAACCCAGCCACCAACTGAAAGTCGCGGCTGTGGCCCGGTTATTGGAAAGGTGACAGCCGTTTGGCGCTGTGCTATCCTGCTCCTGGCCTTCTTCGCCCATTGTTCATACGTTCGCCCGTTTGCACGTGGGCGTGCTCGCTCCTCTGCGAACCCGGCCGCGCCGAATTCACGCCTCACGTTTCACGCCTCACGTTTCACGCAACACGCAACACGCCCCACACCATGCTCTTCCCCCCCGGCCTCCTCATCTTTGCCCACCGCGGGGCCAGCGGCTACGCCCCCGAAAACACCCTGCCTGCCTTCTCTTTGGCCGCCGACATGGGCGCCGATGGCATCGAATTCGACGTCCAGATCACGCGCGATGGCAAGCTGATCGTCCACCATGATCGCGATCTGGGCCGGACGGAGGCAGCGGCCGGGCGGCTGCGCGACTGGCGCTTCGCCGACCTGCGGGCGCTGGATGTGGGGTCGTGGTTCGATGCGCGTTTTGCCGGAACCCGAATGCCCACACCGGCGGAGGTGGTGGAGGAGGTGGGCGACCGCTTGCTGCTCAATTTCGAGTTAGTGAACGATTCCTGGCGGCTGGACGGCGTCGAGGAGGGTGCCGTGGCTTTGTTCAGGCGGATGGATCTGTTCGAGCGGGCGATGGTCTCGTCCTTCAATCCGCGGCTGTTGTGGGCCGTGCGCCGGGCCGAGCCGCGGATCACGTTGGGCGCCCTGTGGGGGTCGTTCTCACCCTGGCATCTGCGGGCCGATTGGTGGCGCCGCCGCGCCGGCGCCGAATGCCTGCACCCCGAATCCGTTCTGGTCACGCCCGCTTTCGTCGCTCAGGCCCACGCGCAGGGTCGCCGCGTCCATACCTGGACGGTGAACGACGCCGCCGAGGCTGGCCGCTTGCGGGCGCTGGGGGTAGATATGATCATGGGGGATTTTTTGGATCGGTTGGGGTAGGGGGGTGTTGTGGGTTCCGGGTTCCGGGTTCCGTGGTGCGTGGTGCGTGGTACGTGGTGCGTGGTGCGTGGTGCGTGGTGCGTGTTACGTGAGGCGTGAAACGGGAGGGGGGTGGGGGGTGGGGGCATCCTGCACCTATCGGGGTTTCGTCGCATTTGCTTCGTTGAGGACCAAGTCAAGGGTTGTTGCAGGTCAGGATGCTGACGTCATCGACGTACATCCAGGTGCGACCGGCGGCGACCGTGGCGTCGTTGTAGACTTCGAAGTAGAGGACGAGGTCGCGACCGCGGTAGGGCCGGAGATCGAACGTGAACGAGCGCCAGGCGGTGTCGTTGGCCAGGATGCGCATCAGCTCGACCACTTTGCCAAAGCTGCCCGGCTGCAAGAGGAGGGCGCTTTGCCAGTCGCCGCTGCTGGCAGCCGCGCCCGGCCGATACCAGAAGTTCAGGCTGAGGGTGTCGGCGTCGTTGGGCAGGTGGATCGTCTGGTAGGCGGTGGAGTAGGTGGCGCCGGCCGGGGCCAGAAGTCCGGCCGGGCTGCGTTCGGGCTGTGCGGGCGCGGGCACAAGGGCGGTGGGCAGCAGCCCCAGGCGGGCGGAGCGGAGGCCGGTGTGGGCGGCGGCAGGGCTGTAGCCGGCGCGGCTGGCAGTGGAGGGGAACGTCCAGCCGCCGTCGCTCTCGAAGCCGCCGTTGATCGCTATCTCCTGGCAGATGATGGCAGGGGTGGGGCTGGGTGTGGCGGAAGGCGCGGTCGTGGGCGTGTCGGTGGGGGTGGGCGAAGGTTCGAGGCTGGGGGTCTCGGTCGGCGTCGGCGTGTCGGCCGGCGTGGGTGTGCCGGTGGGGGTGGGCGTTTCGCTCGCGACTTCGGTGGGGGTGGGCGAGGGTTCGGGGGTGGGGGTCTCGGTGGCGGGCGGGGCCTCGCTGGGCGTGGCGGTGGGGGTGGGAGTGGGGGTCTCGCTTGGGGTGGGCGTCGGGGTGGGCGTCGCCGTGGCGCTGGCGGTCGCGCTGGCGATGGGCGTCGGCGAGGGGGTGGGAGAGTCGGTCGGAGTGGGCGAAGGGGTGGGGCTGGCGCTGGCGGTTGGCGTCGAGGTGGTGGGCGTGCAGGGACGCAGGCTCACATCGTCGAAATAGGCCCAGGCAACGTTGCCGGCGCCGTCGTTGTAGGTGTTCAGATAGATGTTGACGACGCGACCGGCGTAGGGCGTGAGGTCGAAACGACGATTCTGCCAGCTGCCGCCGGCAGCACCGCGCCAAAGCAGCTTGATCAGGTTGTGGTTGGCATCCAGCAGCAAGACCTCGCTGTAGTCATTGGCATCGCCGCCGTTGCCGTTGAGCCAGGCTTCGAGCGTGATCGTGGCGGCGCCGGCCGGGAGGACAAGCTGCTGGTAGGCGCTGGAGTGGGCGCGGGCGTTGGCCGTGGGCGGGACGATGCCGGTGCGAAGGCTGCGGGCGCCGACGTGGGCCAGGGCGGTGCTGTAGCCGGCCGGTCGCCCGGTCGAGCCGAAGCTCCAGCCGGTGCTGCCCTCGAAGCTGCCGTTGTTCACCAGGTCGGCGCAGGCGGGCGGCGTGGCCGTGGGGGTCCGGGTGGGGGTGGGGGTGGCATCGACAGGCAGCGGCAAGGCCAGATGGAGGGCGGCGGCCATCCCCATACGGGCGATGGCGGTCACGTAGGCGAAATTCACCAGGTTGGCGCGGTCGGTGGTGGCATGATAGGCGGGGTTGCGGTCGCGCGGGCGGGGGTCTTCGGCGGTGGCATCGAAGAAGTTCTCGATCACCAGCAGCGAGGTGTAGCCCTGTTCCCAGAAGGCACGATGGTCGCTGAAGTAGGCGGCGGTGGTGGTCTTGGTTTCCAGGGTCAGGCCCAGGCCGTACAGCCGGTTGGCCGCCGCCAGATAGTCGCCCAGCCGCCGGTTGCTCGTCCCCGTGCCGGTGTGCAACTCGGCCACGCGGTCGTCGTTGCTGTCATAGCCGATCATGTCGAGGTCGATGGCGGCGACGATGTTTGCGCGCTGGCCGGCCAGGGCCTGCACATAGGGCCGCGACCCCCAATAGCCCTGTTCTTCGCCCGTAAACCAGACAAAGCGCAGGGTATAGGCCAGGGGGGCGTTCTTCAGCAGTTCGGCCATGGCCAGCAGGCTGGCGCTGCCGCTGCCGTTGTCGTCGGCGCCAGGGGCCGTAGCCCCTGCCCCGCTCAGGGGATAGGAGATGCTGTCGAGATGCCCCACCACCAACACCAGCCGAGTAGGATCGACCCGCCCCGGCAGATCGGCGACGATGTCGCGCCAGCGGCCGCCGTAGGGTGTGGTGTAGGTGAAATAGCTGGGAGCGTAGCCCATCGCCAGCAGCCGCTCGTAGACATACTGCTCGGCATAACGACCGTTGGTCGACCATGAGTAGCGCGAGCTGAGCCTGCGGCTGACGCCGCCGATGGCCACCGTTTCTTCGCCGCTCAGCCGGCGGTCCCAGGCGGTGATGGCGGCAGGGCCGAGTTGGCCGACCCAGGCGGCGATGCGGGGATCGGCGGCGGCGGGCGGTGGGTCGAGGGCCAGAGCCTGGGCCTGAAACGACGGTAGGGTGATGGGCTGGTCGAGTTCCCACAGGCGTTGGCCGAGTTCCGAAAGCTGGCGGGCGCGGTCGCTCGTCGTCCACAACAGGAGGGACGGTCCTTGCTGCCATAGCACTTCGCCGAAAGCAGCCAGATCAGGCGCGGGATGGTCATCCAGGCCGGCATGGCTGCTATCGACGGCATAGAGGCCTCCTGCGGGCAGGGTGGGCCGGTCGAGCCGGACGGGCGGCTGCTCCTGCGCTGCCAATCGCTCGGCCGTCTCGGCGGCTGTCTGCATCACCAGCCATTGGCTGCCGTCCTCTCCAGGCAGAAGGGCCAACGGCTCACCGGCGATGGCCTGCGCCGCCTGCTGCTGGGCCGGGGTTGTGTAGGCCACGAGGATGAGGGCGGGCGGCCCGCCGGGCGCGGCCTGGCCGGGGAGACCGCACAGGAGGAGGAGGACGAAAATCAGCAGAATCAGGCGATAACGAGACATAGGATGACACAAATGGGTGAAACACAGATATGGTTGGCTATGACATTAGCAAGAGATAGGATGACACAAATAGGAGAAACACAGATATGGTTGGCTATGACATTAGCGAGAGATAGGATGACACAAATGGGGGAAACACAGATATGGTTGGCTATGACATTAGCGAGAGATAGGATGACACAAATGGGGGAAACACAGATATGGTTTGCTATGACATTAGCGAGAGATAGGATGACACAAATGGGGGAAACACAGATATGGTTGGCTATGACATTAGCGAGACATAGAATGATACAAATGGGGGAAACACCAGGGCTTTCCGGTTCTCATATCCACTGAGTCGTAAAGCGTCAGAGTGCTAATTATGTCATGCTGAGTGAAACGAAGCATCTGCGGGTCGATCACACAAGGTTGTTGCAGAGGAATTCCAGCGAAG
>JAIBAP010000100.1 GCA_019695115.1 Caldilineales bacterium
AACAGTGCCTCCGTCCCAGCCTGCCTTCTCTTTCGGCGCCACTTCAAAAACTCATCCGCACCCTGCTGCCTTCGAACCAAAACTGGCTGCTTGAGCACTTCCCAACTGGTTTAGGACGCACCCAAATACTTTGTCGCCAAAGATTGCCAACACATTCAAGCGACCCACCGCCAATTCCTTCTCTCGTAGCATCGCCAGCTGGGGTGTGGTAGGATGAAATGAAGCCGCAAGTGGCACCCCCCCGGTTTTTGAATCGAATGTTATCCTGGCCCCCAAAAAGTGGTCTTCGTCTTCGCTAAACTCCACGACCGCCACATCGCCGATCTCATTGCCAAACACAAACCACTGCCCACTCATGTCAAAGGCAACAAGAGTTGACTCATAAACATCAAAATCGTGGTTCTCGATCAGCCCCGCTCCACCTTGACCTGTATTGGCATCCGACCAGGCATAGCCGCCAGTACGAGCATATAGCAACCTGTGCCCGTCGGGAGAAATAACGGCATCAGCCAGATAGTTAGGCTCGCCGGAGTCCTCATAGATGATTTCCTTGTAGAAATGATTACGCAGTTGCCCGCTCTCGACATCCCAGATTTGTAGTCCAGTCAGATCTACGCCTTTCAACGACGTCCCCGGCACGCGGCCTGATGTAATCGCAAGCAGTTGGGTGTCTTGGTTGAAGTGAACGCCACGTTCGCCTACCAGATCAAGTTCCACATTGCGCACGATCGGGTAAGTCCCTCCTGTCTGACGTGAAACCAATCGGCCTGGATCGCCCGCATTGACGGCGTGGAGTTGAGCCCCGTCTGGCGAAAAGGCCAGGGCAACGAGAGGTGATAGCTCATCGTTGGCGGGGAGATATTGGCTTGTCGACATGGTGTTCTGGTTGACGGTGCAGTTGAGTTCGTTCCATGCTATCGTCGCAGGAGAGGTGTTTTGTGAATGGGTACTGCAACCCACGATTAGCCATAGCAGAATGAGCAACGGGGGGACGTGAAACGCATGATGGCCGCGACGGATCGGCCATATCATGCTAAGTTTGGCTCGCGTGCATCCGAATTGGGGACTGAGAACGCTCAAGGAAGTCAATCGAGTTTCCAGAATCATTGCGATGACGTCCATAGTGGAATGGTGTATTCTATTGGCTTCACATAAGTCGTACTGGCATGATAGGACCACCAGCCACTGTCTGCGCTTACAGGTGTGACGTTAAGAGTATCTGGCCACGAACTACACACCCACTGACCGCCTTCACGTGGAGATTGTGGAGCGTAAGACATATTCTCAGGAGCGTTCTTCGGTTCCCAATGAACAGGTCTCCAAGCGCCGCCAAGCTCATTCAGCACTTCTTTCCATGACATATTCGTGGCCTCAGAGACAGCGCCAAGATAATCGGATGGAATATCCTCAAACGAATATGAGCTTTGTTTCCGAGGATCTATACCTTGGAATCCTTCGAAGTGGCCAGATGAGTCGACAAGTATGCCGACGGCAACACCGATATGTTCATCTGCGGGGATATTTCCATTAAGTCTGTACGAATAGGTTTGGCCAACTTTGAGATTCTTGGGTCCGCTATCGCGTGACACTGCTGTAAATTGTCGATTCCATTGAATATCATCCAAAATGATCTTGGTATTTACTCTTGCAAGCAGGTAGTGCCTCATATCGATGATGTAACCATAACTTGTCTGAATATAATCGATGCCATATCGGGATGGATCGCCTCGGAGGTATCCACTCTCTGGACAATCTTCTTCAGGAATGCAGTGCCCGCTGGGATCATTGAAGCGTAATGGATTATTCAGGACATAGCTGTACCTGTTCAAACTGCCAGGGTTCCCCGCCCCCGGCACAATCGTATCCGCCGCCAGGAAGCGACCAATCACCGGGTTCCTTCACTGCCTTCAGGACAGGCCCACTGTCGCGCATTGTAAAAGTACAGCCGGATTGTAGCATCCTCGCGCTGGCTGGCAAAGCCCTGAGCGCAGCGCAGGCTGGTGGGCGTGCTGCCGCTGCTGTAGCGGCTCTCGCCCCACGGCTTGTACAGCAGCTTGCCGGTCTCGTTGCCGTTGAGATCGGCCACCGTTGCCGTGCTGCCAAGCTGGTCGCTTAGCAGGAAGAAGACCGTCTCCGGCTCCCACATCGCCACCCTTCGGCAAGACTCAGGGCAGGCCCGCACCCCGCCCGCCGCGTAATACTTCTTGAAGCGAGCGATCTCGATCTCATGATAGCTCACCACAGAACTGTCCACGCTCAAAACCAGACGCTCAACTCTGTAAGTTGAAAAGCAAAGGGTCAGTGCCGTATGTAAATTTGTTTGCCATGTTTCTTCTCCCAACGAATTGTGGCAACCAGGAAGCTCAGAATGAGTCCAGTGCCCAGCGATAACAGTAATGATACCATTGCAACACCTAAAGCAAGCGAAGCGATCTTCCCCGATATCGTTAGCTTACGTGTAAAGGCAATGGTCAAACCTGCAATAAGCGGCGATGCCTTCAAGATCGCTTGTGCAATTTGATTGGCTGTCGTGACATCCTCAACAGGCGGAGCCAAGTACCCCTTGTCTTCGATGATGCCCGATCTCTGGTTAAGTCGACCTTGGCGACCCGTTGGCATGGTTGCACGTTCCTGTCTTCTCTGATCCACTAGGAATGCTACAAGACTGGTTAAAAACAAGCTCACCGTTACAAGAATGGCAGTGAAGGTCTTATCAATCGTATTGTCCTCCGATACAAGTAACGCCCAAAGTAAGCTGCCAAAGGCTGCTGTGACTGCGAAGTAGCATATCACATTGAAAACATGAATGTAGACAACTCTGCGAACTCGCAACTGGACAGTCAGCCCAACGAGTGGCAACAGTAGTGTACTCGCCCAGACCCAGGCAGGAGGTAAGCGTCCCGGCAATATCATACCTGCCAAGGCGAAGTAGATGCCAACGCATGCAGTGACGCCAAGCAACCAGGGGGTGTAGATGGCAGGGTGTCTGTCCAAGAACTGCTGCATCACAACACCTCTAATTCACGAAACTACCTAAGAAGTAGTAAATATCATCACGCCAGCGGGGAGCAACATACAAGTCCCACACAATGCTACCTCCTGCCGATCCGACGATGTCACCGGCCGCTGCACCAACGAGGCTGCCAATTCCGGGCTCGGTCGAGCCGAGGACGCCACCCACCACTCCTGCTATGCCCCCTACTCCAGTGCTAACACCATATCCCGCCGAATCCACCACAACATCTGTCAGCGTCACCTGTAGTGGATCGTGCCTCGTCAGGTGAGAGGCCAAGTTCGGCCCGACCGATGCTCCATACCCGACTATCGGGCCAAGAGGTCCCAGAACGAGTTGTCCTCCTCTACCCAAGGCGCGTATGGCTACATCGTCCCCCAGAGCCTTTGGCATCTGATAGACCAGGCCCTGAGCGATGGTGTAGTAAAGGTCGGTTGGGTTGATACCCCCTGGCTGGCCCAACCGTGCCTGAGGATACGGAGTTGCGGTAGGGGTGCTTGTTGGCCCAGGCGTCGCCGGCCCAATCCACGGCCCGGCATACGGCGTGGGCATAACGGCATACGGCGTGAGAAAAGCCAAAGGCGCAGGCGTGGCCGTGGGCGTTGGAGTGGGTAGGCACACGATACTGAGGCAAGGGCCGCTGTGCGTTTGCGGGCGTTGGGGATATACGCTGCTGCCGTCACACTCAGTATTCGTTGCCCCACAAACATTGGCGTGCCCGCTTGGGTCCACGTACTTGAGCGCATTATTCAGGACATAGCTGTACCTGTTCAGGCTTTGCGGATTGCCCGGACTCGGCACGAGCGTATCCGCCGCCAGGAAGCGGCCAATGGCCGGATCATACCAGCGCGCATTGTAAAACAGCAACCCACTGCCGCTGTCTTTTCGCTGGCCGGTGAAGTTGAAACTGGTCGGCGTCGTGCCGGCGGTGTAGCGGGCTGCGCCGTAGGGCATGTAGCGCAGCTCGGTGTTGGTGTTGAGCCGCGCACCCGCACTCGTCAAGGTCAGCGCCTGCGAGCCGAGATGATCGCCCAGCAGGTAGTTCACCGTGCCGGTGCTGGTTCCTGTGCGCATCGCAACGCGCGTCGCGCCAGCATAGTAGTACGACTTCATCGTGCTCGTGCTGCCCGTCCACTCGAAGTAGGCGCCGATGTAGATCGTCGTGACGCCGCCGCTCGTCTCCTTGACGCGCGCGCCGTCCCCGTCGTAGATGTAGCTCGCCGTGACGCCGCCGCTCATGCCGGTCAGCCGGTTCTCCACATCATAGTTTAGCGTAATATCCTGGGCGCCGTTGATCCGCCGCGTGGCATTGCCGTTGGCATCGTACCAGTACTTCTGCACGCTGCCGACGTGCGTCACCGCATGTTTGTGGCTGGCGTCGGTGTAGGTCAACGCTGCGGCCTCGAAACTGGTGATATTGCCAGCGTTGCTATACACATAACTGCGCTGGGCGTAGGCGCCATTGCTGCCGCCCGTCGCCTGCGCCGTCAGCAAGCGGTTGAGGGCGTCGTAGCTGAAACTCTGCGTCTGGCTGCCGCCATATGCCGCCGCATCGCTGATCGTCTGCACATTGCCATTGTCGTCATAGGTGTACGTGATGTTTTGCAGATTGGTGTAGGGGGACGCGTTACCGGCCTTTAGCGTCACCAGCCGGAAGTTCTCGGACGTGGTGTAGCTGTAGAGTTGCCGCACCACACCCGCCGTGCTGCCCAGCCAGCGTTCGCTCACCTGCCCGCGTACATTCCATTGGGTGTCGCCCACGTAGGTCGCCGTCCCAATCACCGTGTCCAGCAAGCCCTGGTTCGTGTAGGCGTAATTCACCTGTTCGCCTACCTGACTGGCGTTGCCGCCGGGATATTTCTCCCAGACTGGCCGTCCCGCCGCATCATAGCTCCACTGCGTCACGAACGTCCCCCCGCCCGCGCCGCCGATGACCTTGGTCTCCTGCGTCACCTTACCCCGTTGCCCATACAGCCACTTCGCACTGCCCGATGGGTCGATCATCACCGTGCGTCGGCCCTTGCCGTTGCTCACGGCGGCGCCGTTCTCGTCTTTGTCATAATAATACTTGACCGTGTAGCCGTTGTAGCCAGGGTCGGCGGCGCAGGCGGCAGCCCCGGTCGAATAGGTCTTGCCCTTCAAGCGATTCAAGGCGTCGTAATAGAAGCAGGTGCGCTGGTTCTTGGCGTCGGTCTGCCGGGTCAGGTTCCCCGCCGCATCATAGCCATAGCTCCACAGGCCCATGTCGGGGTCAGTCAGGCTGGTCTTACGACCGCTCAGGTCATAACCCAGGTCGATGGCCGCCCCATCCGCCCCGATCACCTTCAACAACCGGTCGGCCAGGTCGTAGCGATACTCCGCCTGCCCATACACAGGGTCGCTCCACCCCGGCTGCCCCGGATAACTGCCCGTGTACTGCCGCACGAAGCGCAACCGGCCCAACCCGTCGCTCTCGCTAATCGTCTGGCGGTTGAGGGCGTCGATCACCGCTGTCTTCCCCGCCTGGTAATAGCTGCGCACCATGCTGCCATCCGGCCCCGTCACCTGCGTCGCCCGGCTCAGGGCGTCGTAGCTGGTCTGCGTCTTGGGCTGGTTCCAATCGGGCGTGCGGTAGCCGCCCAGGGCGGTGGTGTGGGTGTAGGGCGCGCTGGCTTTGATCGCACCCAGGGGGCTGTATTCAAGGTTGGCGATGATGCTCTGTGTGCTGCTCTCGGCCTCGGCCTGCGTCTGCACCAACCGGCCCAGTCCGTCATAGAAACTGCGCTTTTCCAGATAGGTGGCGGGGGTGGCGCTGCTGAGATTGTCGCGCTGCTCCTCTTTCTGCCAATAGGGCGAGGCGACTCCGGCGTAGTTGGTGTAGGTGTAGCGCCGGGTGGGGTTGGCGCTGCTGTCGCCGGGTTCGATTTCCTTCCACAGCCGGCCCCACTGGTCGTACTCATAACTCGTGACCACGGCGTTGGGGTCGGTGATGGCCGTCACCTGGCCCAGCACTTTGTCCCAGGCATAACTCGTCGTCCCCACCAGGGGCGTCGTCGTGCTGGTGGGGTAGGCGAACAGCCGCGGCCAACTGCCAACCGGCCCGGTGTCATAACTCGTCGTGCTGGTGTTGTTCAGCGCGTCGGTGACGCTGGTCTGGTTGCCCCAGGCATCGTAGCCAAACTGGGCGACGCTCCAGGTTCCGCCACATGTGGTCTGGGCCGTCTCTACCTTTCTCGCTTCGCCCAGGCTGGGGGCCTGGTTGTAGGCGGTGTTGGCGTCGTACCAGGTGCGGGTCTCGCCCTGACAGACGCCCCCCGCATCCAGCAGCCGCTGCCGGCCCGGCAGGTTGACGATGTAGGCCGCGCCGGCGTCGTTGCGGGGGAAATACTCCGTTATCTGGCTGCGCAACAGCGTGTTGCCAGCGTCCAGATAGGTATGAACGTGAGTAACATTACCATATTGTGCGCCGCCCTGGTTGGCGATCTGGTACTCATAGGCCGTCTTCTGATCCAGGCCATTGACGCTCTGGGTCACATCGCTCTGGTAGACCCAAATGCGACTTTTGACCGTCGCCGTCATCCAGGTGGTGGTCGTGCGCGCCAGTTCGCCGCTGCCGGCGGCGCTGCTGGTCAGGGACAGGCTGACTTTGCCCTTGCGCGGATCGAGTTGTACGCCACTGCGCTGGTGATAATAGCTATCCGTGACTCGCTGCAAGCTCCCACCGCCATCCTTCACCTGGCTGCGCACGAAGTCGTAGCCGGCGAACTCGAAGTCCGGGCATTGGGGATGACCAAGTCCGGTCTTGGCCCAGGGGTTCTGATGGTCATAGATCGTCGTGATCTTGTTGTGCGCCGCCGTACCCATGCCATCCAGCACATCCAACTGACTGACCCGGTAGCGGCTGCTCCAATCACCGCAGCCCTCCATCCACACATTGCTCAGGTTCACATAGCTGTAAACAGCGCTCCCGCCCTGACCATTGCCCGCCGAGGCCAGCACGGTGTGGTTCAGCCAGCCGTTGATTGTGGTGTAAGTGAATGTCCAGTCAGGCAGGGCGCCGCCGTCCTTCCCTTTTTGCCGGATCGTTTTCAGCACCAGCAACCCCTGCCCCGCCGCCTGGTCTTTCCACACATACTCCGCCCCGGCCGGGTTCAATTCATAGCTGCGCACGGTGCTGAAGACGCTGGCGCTGCTGCGCACCTGCACCGTGATCACGCTCAGACGCCAATCACTCCAAAAGTTTTGCACATACGGGTCAGTCTTGCCGGGCACGCCGCTGTCGTCGCGCAGCGCGTAGCCAAAGTCCACCCCCACCGTCGCCAACGACTCGTTTCCCACCACCTGCTTGGGGATGTATTCGATCCGGCTGGGGCGGATGGCCCGCACATAGCTGGGGTTGCCACAATCGGCAATACCCTTCGTCTCGGTGGCATAGGTCACGACCACCTTGTTGCCGTGCGTGTCCAACACCTCGGTCAGGTGCGCCTCGCGCGCCTGCTGAGCGCAACTGCCGGTGTTGTAGACCCAGGCCATGCCGTTGCCCCAGTTGGCGCTGCCAAAGGTGTACTTCGTCCCCTCCGGCGCCCACACCAGCCACGGGTCAGCACTCCAGGCCTCGCCGCTGTGCTGGATGCGCAGGAAGCTCTGCGGCTCGGTCTGCCAGCCATTGGCCGCATCATATTTCAACTCGAAGCCGCCGCCGGCATAGCCCAGCCAGGCCCTCCCTGTGGCCAGATCGACCGTCACCTGCCCCAACCCGTTCAGGCTCCAGCCCCAGCCCACAAAACCCGCCTGACGGTTGAAGGTCGTGCCATTGACCTGATCCTGGTTCACTGTCTGCCCCTGCTGGTTAATGTACACCGTCGGCCCCTGCCGGATGCTGTTCACCCCTTCGCTGCTATAGCTCAGGCTCAGGTTCAACCCCAACCCCGCCGGGCCAGGCGGCAACTCGATCGGGTAACTGACGCTGCTGTTACCGCTCCACTCATCGCTGACGAAGCCATGCACCGTGGGCAGGTGTTGGGCGCCAGTGCTCAGGGCCGTGGTGGCGGCCACGGCAAAGACCTGCCCGCCGCTGCCTGCTGCCTGTCCTGCCAATTCGCCCACCGGCGACAGTTCGGCCTCGACCACGCCCCGATTCCAGTCCACCGCGCTCGCCAGGGCCAGCCACTGCCCGCTCGCTTCATCCCAACGGAAAAAGCCCGGCGAACCCGGCGCCTGCGCCATCGCTGCTTCCAACCCCGCCAGTTGCACCGCCGCCCTCATCGGCCGGGCAAAGCTGCCGACAGGCTCGCCTGCCTCGGTCATGGCGGTCAAAGCAAAGCGGGTCAACAGGCCGGGCAAGTCGCCGCCTGCCGCTGTTTCTGCATCCAACACCACCTCGACCACTTCTGTCACTGCCCCTGCCGGAATCTCGACCCGCACCCGGCCGTCTTTGCTCAGCACCCTCCCGCCGCTTCCATCCACCCGGCCGCGGCCATTCCCCGGCCGGCCCACGCCCACCACCGCCCAGGCGCTCAGCACGCCCGGCCACTCCGCCGCCGTCAGCGTCGCCTGGCTGGTCAGGAGGTCGCCGATCGCCTTGCCCTGCACACGCGCCCTCAAGCTGGCGCTGGCGCTCTGGCCCGGCCCCAACTCACCCACCGCCCAGGTCAGGGTCCCGGTCGCGGCGTCGTAGTCGAAGGGCGGCTGCTCTCCCGCCGCTGTCAGTCCGTCCGGCAAGACCACGCTGACCACGACCTGGGTCAGGCTGATGCCGTCTGTGTTGCTTACCCCCACCGTGAAGCCCGCCGCCTCGCCCGGCTCCACCTCCGCCTGGCTCACGGTCAAGGTGAGCTGCGGCGGCGTTGCCAGCACCGTGTCAGCTGTGCTTACGCGCTCACCCACTGTGTTCGCCGCCACTATCTCTGCCGGCGCCACGACGTTTGTTTCTTGTTCTCTTGCCTCGCTCGATCCACGCGCGCTTTGGCTTGCCTCTGCCCTACTCTGCCCCACACCGCCGAACGCCAACCCCGGCGTGGCGCTGCCCAACAACAAGCTGATCACCACCAGCAGGTTGATCAGGTGATTCACCTTACGATGTTCGGGGGGGGTACATAGGCGCCTCGCTGAAGGACGATGTCGGCCAGGATCTGGCCAGGGCGGGGGCGAGAAAAGGGGGGAAAGCACAACCCAACCTCAGAACGCACTTCCTGGCTTCATTCTATCCCGCTTCGCGCCACAGAATATGATCCAGATCACATTTAGCGCCGTTGCCTCCCTCCTTCACTGCCTCCCTGCCTCCCTTATCCCCCCGCTCCCATGCCCAAGACCAGATGCTCCCCATCAGCACCGGCATGACAACCTGCATCGCGCCCTTACCCTTGCCTCATTTTGACACACCCGAACAGATGTGCTACTCTCGCCCCCGTCCCTGCGTCTCCCCCTCCCTGCGTCTCTGCGTCTCTCCCTCCCTGCGTCTCTGCGTCTCTCCCTCCCTCCCTCTCCCCAAATGAGCACCTACCTCCACCTGATGGGCTGGAACGAAATCCTGGCCCGCGTCTTCGATGGCTTTCAGGTTCAGCGCGATGTCTCGCCCGACTGGCTGGTAAACCCCGGCACCCGTCGCCGGCTCAAGCTCGATCTGGTCTACCCCGACATCGGCGTGGCCGTGCGCTTCGTCGGCTTGCAGGTCAAAGGCGCGGGGCGCAAGAGCGAGTGGGAGGAACTGGAGGACGCCTCGCGCGACGAGGTGCGCAAGGAACTCTGCCGGATGCACGGCATCGACCTCTTCCTGCTCTCGCCTGACGAACCTTTCCCCGCCGAGCAGTTCAAGGCCCTGGGCATCCTGTTGGGCAATGTCTCGCGGCGGATCGCCCAAGGCGGGCGCTTCCAGGGCAAGGCGGCGACGATGGAAGCCCTCTCGCAGGCTCGCGGCCGGCTGGACGAACTGCGGCGTCGCGTCAACCGGCCCGACGACCTGGTTTCCTTCGCCGAATCCTGGCGCGACCGTGAGGCGCGGCTGTTGATGGAAGCGCAGAAGCCCCAGCCCAAACCCAACGGCGCCACCAAGGCCGTGGCCGCAGCCAAAAACCTACAGGTCGGGCAGCGGGTGCAGCACGAAAAATTCGGCCCTGGCACGGTCAGCCGGCTGGAGCCGAAGGATGGCGATGTCTATCTGACTATCGCCTTCGTGAACTCAGGCGAGCGCATCCTCCTGGCCTCGCTCATCGGCGACAAACTCACCGTCGCCAGCCGCTAACCGTTGCTCGTTGATTGTTGATTGTTGATTGTTGATTGTTGGCTGTTGACTGTTGTCGCCCCTACTCTCGCCTGCATCTGATACAGCCCCGCCAGCGCCAGCAAAAGGACGATCCAGGCCAGAACCTGCGTCAGCCGCAGCCCGTCGCCGACCGTGACCGGCTGGTCGCGGAACGCATCCACCAGCAGCCGCACAGCGGCGTAGCCGGCCGTCGCCAACAGCGCCGCCTGGCCGGGGCGGAGGCGGTCGAGCAAGGCCCACAGCAGGCTGATGGCCCCCAGGATGCCCAGGATCTCGTAGAACTGCACCGGGTGACGGTAGACATCCCACTGCGGGATGGCCCAGGGCAGCAGGCTGGGCATGCCAAAGTTGCGCCCGTTCAGCCCCTCGGCCAGGGCATGGACGGCCAGGAAAAGGAGCGAGCCAACCGCCAACGCATCGACGACGAGGAGAACCGGCAGACGATAGCGCCGGATGTACCAGGCAAAGACCAGGATCGCCGCCGCCACAGCTGCCAGCGGCTCGAAGGCGGCGAGGTTGGGCGAGAGGATGCTGATCGGGTCGGTGAGATAGGCGGGGAGGAAGCGGATCACATGCCCCAGGCGGCCGGCGATGAGGGCGACGATGGCGGCGCTGAAGCCGGCGTTGTAGAGGTGGTCGGGATTCAGGCCGCGGCGAGCCGCCACCCTGGCCGCCAGCCACAGCCCGGCATAGAGGCCGAAAATGATGAGCAGGGGGTAGGTGGGGAGGGCGAGCGGGCCGAGGCGGAGGGTGGTGAGCATGGGGATCAGGGATAGATCGAGCGCAGCCGCTGCTGCAAGACGGCCGTGTTCATCTGCCCGATGACCTGGTCGCGCAGGATCCCATCGCGGTCGATGAAGAAGGTGGTGGGCAGCGAGTTGACGCGGTAGAGTTCGGAAACCTGGACGGCCTCGTCCAGAACGATGGGGAAGGTGATGCCCAGGCGTTCGAGGTAGTCGACGACGATCTCCTCCGGCTCGCCCTGGTTGACGCCCAGCACCACCAGCCCTTGCTCCCCGTATTTTCTGGCTGCCTCCTGCAACTCCGGCATTTCGGCTTCGCAGGGGCCGCACCAGCTGGCCCAGAAGTTGAGCACCACCGCCTTGCCGCGCAGATCGGCCAGGGTCAGTTCGCCGCCGCCGGGTTGGGGCAGGGTGAAGTCTGGGGCGGGGCGGCCGGCCAGGGGTAGGGGTCGGGCCGGGGCCAGAGCGACGGGCGCGGGGACGCGCGTCAGCCAGATCCAGCCGGCGCCGAGGGCGAGCACGGCCAGGATGAGCAAGGGGAGGAAAGGCGAGGGCCGGGATGCGGCCGGCGAGGAGGTTGTCATGGGGCGAAGTCAGGCCAAGACAGGTTGGAGCAGGGCGTGTTCGTAGGCGTCGATGAGGCCAAAGAGCACTTCGTTGAGAAAGGCGTCGGTGTCATCGCGCAGCCGCAGGTCGTCGCTCTCGACCGGGCGGGGGCTTTCCTCGCCTGCAGCCAGGGCGTGGTGGAGGTTGGCGCGAAAGTATTGGAAGGCGCGCACGGTGTCGAGGAGCGAGATGCGATAGTCGAGCGAGCTGGCGGCGTAGGCTTCGCCCAGGCGGCGGGCCTTTTGCCGCAGGTCGGGCTGTTGGCGGGGGCGGGTGAGGTATTGTAGGGCCGCAGCGAACAGTTGGCGGCCCAGGTTGCGTTGGCGCTCGCGACCGGCTTCGTCGAAGGCCTGGTACCAGCCCGCTTCGCCGGGAGGCAGATGGCGCAGCTGGCTTCGGGTTTGCACCAGGGCTGTCTCGAAACGGGCGCGGTCATCGATCCATAGCTCGGTCTCGGCCAGGCCGCTACTGGCGCGCAGCAGGAAGGCGCGCAGGTCGGCGGCGGCGAAGCGGCGGTGGCCGCCGGGCGTGCGGAACGAGGGCGGCTGCCCAGCGTCGGCCCAGGCGCGCAGGGTGGAAGGGTGGACGCCGAGGAGCTTGCTTGCTTCGGTCAGGGTCAGCCAGTGTTTTTCGTGCTCGTGTTCGCTCATGGCCGGTCAGAAGTGAGCAAGGATGGCGAGGAACGACAAAGGCAGTGTACCACCGGGCGGCGGAAGCGTCAACGGTCGGAGCGCCCACCTCCGGCCCGGCAGACGTTTGGGTAGTCATGCGGGGTCAAATTTACGGAACAGGGGTATAACTGTAAAATCTCACTTGACAGAAACATACCATTCTTGTAAAGTATAACCATGTCAATCATCCCACGCTCGCTTTTCCCTGCCCTGGCTCGCGCCCTGGCCGACCAGCGCGTGATCGTGATCACCGGCCAGCGTCGCGTCGGCAAGACCACGGCCGCGCGCTGGCTTCTGGAGCAGACGGCGACTGAAAACAAGCTGTACCTGGATCTGGAACGGCTCGACCAACGAGCGGTGTTCGGCGAGCGAAACTATGACCTTGTGCTGAGTTACCTGCGCAACCGCGGTCTTGACCTGAATCGACCGGCGTATGTGGCTCTGGACGAAATCCAGTATGCGCCCAACGTTCCGAGTGTGGTGAAGTATCTCAACGATGCCGCTCAAGCGGATGGATTGCCGGGCGTCAAGTTCATTCTGACCGGCTCCAGCTCTTTCTATCTCAAGAATCTTTTTACTGAATCCTTGGCCGGGCGCAAGATCGTGTTCGAGATGTTTCCGCTGTCGTTCGGCGAGTTTCTGACTTTTCGTGAAGCGCCCTATCGACCCAGAAACGGTTTTGCCGACATGGTTTTCGACGCTTACGAATATGAGCGATTGAAGGGTTTCTACGAGGAGTATCTCTCTTTTGGGGGTTTGCCAGAAGTCGTGTTGACGCCCGATGCGCAGACGAAGACCGAGATTCTCAACGATGTACTTTCGTCCTACATCAATATCGATATTCGTGTGTTAGCGGATTTTCAGAAGATCGCAGAATTGCAGCAATTGATGCGCCTGTTGGCGAGCCGCATCGGCAACAAGTTGGATTACACGAAGCTGGCAACCATCATCGGCATCTCGCGGCCCACGCTCGTTCAATATCTGGAATTCCTGGAACTGACCTATATGATCTGGCGACTGCCCGCCCATAGCAGCAGCGCCGACCGGGTTGCGGCGGTAGGACGCAAGCTCTATTTCTACGACAACGGCATCGCCGGGGTGTTGGCGCGGCTGAGCGAGGGTGCGCTGTTCGAGAATGCGGTTTTCAATCAGCTCCGACCCTATGGCGAGCTGGCCTATCTCTCCAACGGCTATGAGATTGATTTCATCCTCATCCCGCCAGGGGCGCAGGCCCCCACCGCTTTCGAGGTCAAGCTGCACCCCGTCGCCAGCGACCAGCAGAAGTTGAACCGGCTTGCCGCCAATCATGCCCTGCCCGAGGCCCACTTGATCGGCCGCCACCCCACCCCTGCTTTCGCTCCGTTCATTTGGGGCGGCTCGATCTTCTAACACGAGTCAACCTGCCGTCAGCAGCGTGCCCAACGGCAGGTCGGGGTCGATGAGATGGCGCTGGAGCTGGCCGGGTATCTCGCCCGAAAGCAGGTGGATGTGCAGGTCGGGATGCCCGGCCAACAGCGCCGCCATCGTCCGCAGCTTGGCGGCCATGCCGCCGGTGACATCGATGCCGTGCGAACCGCCAAAAGCGGCGGCCAGGTCATCGATCTGGGCGGCGCTGAGGCGAGGGAGGGGGTGGGCGTCGGGCTGCCGGGCGGGGTCGGCGTCGAAGACGCCATCCACCATGCCGGCCAGGGTGAGATGGGTAGGGCGGAGGACGGGGACGAGGGCGGCCAGCACTTCTTCGGTGGAGACGATGGTGGCGCCCTGGGTCTGGTCGAAGGCGACATCGCCGAAGACGAGCGGGATCAGCCCGCGGTCGAGCGCGGCCAGGATCGGCCCGGTCTCGGTGGCGATGATGGCGCCGTCGCGACATTGCACGAGGGCGGAAGGGGCCAGGCTGATGGCCGGCAGCCCGGCCGGCAGCCCGGCCCGCAGCAGGGCGGCCATCACCAGGCGGTTGAGTTGGGCGGCGATGTGCCCGGTCTCGCAGAAGCCGCGCCAGCCGGTGGGGTCGGACGAGACAGTGGGGCCAACGCCGGCGCGGGTGCGGTAGCGGCGTCCGACCACATGCCCGTAGCTGCCGCTGCCGTGCGAGAGCAGCAGGGGGCGGCCAGGGTGGGCGGCGCGGGCGGCGGCGATCTCGTGGGCCAGGCGTTGGATGACGACCGGGCGCGGGGTGAGCGGGCGCTGTTTGTCGGTGATGAGGCTGCCGCCCAGCTTGACGAAGTGAAGGTTTTCAGACACGGGACATCCAACAAGAAGGGGCAGGCCGGTCTCAAAATGATCCCGGTGTGGCAGAGGAGAGGTCGGGATAGAGGCGCCGGTAGTGGTTGGACTGGACGGCGATCGTGCGCAGGTAGGTCTGGGTTTCGGCGAAGTTGATCAGTTCGATAAAGAGGTCGTCATCCGGCCCGGCCAGCCGTCGCCAGAAAGCAGCGTTGCCCGGCCCGCCGTTGTAGCCGGCCAGCGCCTGCCAGATGTTCCCGCCCGCCGATTCGCGGCTCTGGGCCAGGTAGAAGGCGCCGAAGGGCACGTTGATATAGGGGAGATAGAGCATCTCGTCGCTGTAGTTGGGCCAATTCAGCCGCTCGGCGATGCTGCGCCCGGTGCTGGGGATGATCTGCGCCAGCCCGCGGGCGGCGGCCCCGCTGGTGGCCACGGCCCCGAACAAAGATTCCTGCCGGATCAGGGCCAGGAAGAGGTCGGGGTCGAGGCCGTTCTTGGCCGCAGCCGGCAGGATGAGGTCGGCATAGTGCAGGGGGTAGAGGATCTCCTGCAAGGGCGGCGGAAGCTGGGCCAGGGGCTGGCCGGAGAGGGTGTAGACGCGGGCGGCGGCGCGGATCGAGGTATCGTAATAGCCCAGGTCGCGGGCCGTGATCGCCAGGCGGAGCAGGGCGGCGGGGTCGTCGGGCCAGCGTTGGCGCAGGGCCTCGAAGTCGGCAGAGGCCAGGGCATATTCACCGATGCGGTGCAGTTCGGCTGCCCGCTCCAGTTCCGGCGGCGGGGGCGCAGCCAGATCGGAGGAGCCTGTCGCCCAGCTCTTCAGCCACGTCCCCAGATCAGCGGGGGCGGGGGTGTGCGGGGCAAGGGGATAGTCGCCCGTGCGAGCTTCTACTTCCTGGGCGGCGCGCAGACCGTAGAAACTCTCCTCGCCCCAGCGTTGGGCTGCCGCCCGCCAGTGCTCGCTGGCCTCGGCCGCTTTGCCCTCGGCCAGCAGCATCTTCCCCAACCAGAAATCGGCGGCGGCGCTCCACGTGCCCTTGTTGGCGGCGGCCAGCGCCGACCACCCCGCCCGCGCGCTTTCGACATCCCCGGCGCGGTAGGCGGCCAGCCCGGCCCGGAACTCGGACTGGGCGGCGAACTTGCTCTCGGGGTAGTCTGCAGCCAGGCGACGATAGTGGGCGGCGGCGGCGAGCAGGGTGGCCTGGTCGCGCTCGGCCAGGAAGCCCGCCCACCACAGCGATGTGGCCGCGGTCTCACGGTCGGGCGAGCGTTCGGCGGCCAGGAGGTAGGTGGCGGCAGCGCCGGCGGTGTCGCCCTGCCGCCATTGGCTGCGGGCCTTGCCCAGCCAGGCCTCGGCGGCGCGTTTATCGGCGGGCGCGGCTTGCAAGAGACGATCCCACTCGCGGGCGGCGGCGCCGTAGTTGTTCTGGGACTCGTAGGCTTGGGCAGCCAGGGCGTAGGCTTCGCCGTCATGGCCGGGGTTGGCGGCGCGGTAGTTGGTCAGGGCGGCAAAGCCCGGCTCGTAGGCGCGGGCGGCGAAGTCTACACGGGCGCGCAGCAGGTCGTCCACCGGCTGGCCGGCGTTCACCAGTTCGATGGCGGCCAGATAGGCGTAGGTGCTCTCTGGGTGGGCGCGCATGGCCAGGTCGAAGCTCTGCCAGGCGGCGTCGGTCTGGCCGGCCGCAAGCTGCGCCTGCCCGCGCAGGTAGAGGGTTTCGGCGCGATAGCCGGGGTTGCGGGCCTGGCTGAGGATGGCCTGATACTGCTCGATGGCGGCGGCGGGATCGCCGGCCAGGGTGTGGGTAGCGGCCAGCCCTTCGCGTACACGCAGGGCCGAGACCGTGTCGGGAGCAAGGGCCAGCGCCTGTTCGTAGGCGACGATGGCGGGGGCCGGGTCTAGCGCCTCGGCATAGGCCTGGCCCGCCGCCTCGAAAGCGCGTCCGGCCAGCAGTGGGCGCGCTTTGGCATAGGCGCGCAGGGCAGCTGCGGCCGCTTCGGCCTGACCCCGCGCCCCGCGACTGCGGCCAAGCCAGTAAAGCGCCTCCGGCCTGGCGGCGATGAAGCCGGCGTCCTGGCTCAGCCGCTCGAACTCAGCCCCGGCCGCCTCCACATCGCCCTGCCGCCACAGCGCCTTGCCCAGCCCGAAGCGGATTTCGGCGGTCAGGTCGTCAGATGGCGAAGCGGCGAGGGCGGCCTGGTAGCTGCTGATGGCGGAGGGAAGATCGCCATTGTGAACGAAGCGGTCGGCCTGGCGGAGGAGGGGGGACGCAGGGACGGAGGGAGGGGGAGACGGAGGGACGGGGGGAGGGGGGGACGGAGGGAGGGGGGGGGGGGGGGAGGGGGAGGAGGAGGGAGGGGGGGGAGGAGGGAGGGGGGGAGGGGGGGGGGAGGGGG
>JAIBAP010000101.1 GCA_019695115.1 Caldilineales bacterium
ATTGGCATTCGGTTATTCATGATTTTGATCCGCGAAGGACGCGAAGGGACGCGAAGAAAACAAAGAAATTGGCATTCGGTTATTCATGATTTTGATCCGCGAAGGACGCGAAGGGACGCGAAGAAAAGAAGAGAATCTATTCTCTTTGCGTTATTTGCGGATCAAACATAGAAATGTTACAATTCTTTCGCAATACGCAATACGCAATACGCAATACGCAATACGCAATACGCAATACGCAATACGCAATACGCAACAACCATGCTCATCGCCAAAGTCATCGGTACGGTTGTTTCGACGATCAAACACCCGTCCTACTACCATCACAAGCTGCTGGTCATCCAGCCGCTGCATTTGCCCGGCCAGGAGGATGAGCGCGACTTTCTGGCGGTGGATGTGGCGCAGGCGGGGATCGGCGACACGGTGTTGGTGAATCAGGAGGGCGGCGGGGCGCGCATCGCTCTCAACGACCCCAAGTCGCCGGTGATCTCGCTGATCGTGGGGGTGTTGGATTCGGTGGATTTGCCGGAGCGCGTCGCACGATCCTAGCGCCTTGGCCTTGTCCCCCGTCCGCGCCGCTGTGGTTACGGCCAACTCGTGCTGGCGCTGTCAGGTCAGCCGCTTGCTAATCCGGTCAGGGCGTTGAAGCTCCGGCCCACTGTTTCTTGGGCCAACGAATTCAGGCCCTCGATGATCAGCGAACGCTCCGAACGCCAATTCTCATTGTCGCCGTGACGCTGGCTGCGTTCGATATTCTCGGTCAGCCGCTGCTGAAACACGAGCGCATCCTGATACCTGGCATGGCCTGGCCCCAACTGCGCCAGTAAGGCGGCCAGCCCGCTCTTATAGCCATCGAGTAGCCCAGAAAGTGGCAACGGCGCGTGGCTCTGAAACCACTGCGTCCACAAAGCCGGGCCGGGCGAGAACCTATCTCCGCGCTCGCGGACGAGACCGGAATAGAGCAGATACTTGAGCGCCCGGCTGGTCGCCAGAGGATTCTTGGCCAGGGAGGGGTCAGCGAGCACGACTTGGTCGCGAGTGAGCCCCAGCACCTGAACCGTTGGCCTCCCAGCTGTTGGGGTGGCAGGATCGGCAGGCTGAGGGAGGAGGGCGCGGAACACGATGCGCGCTTGCTCGCTGAGTTGGGCCAGCCACCTGGCCCAGAAGTCAGCTTCACCCAGGCCCTTGACTTGCTCGGTCAGCGCTTGCTGCAAGGCCGCGCCCGCCAGCCCCATCTGCCCGGCGGCCAACAGCCCTGGCAGCAGTTCGGCGCTAAGCAGGTACGGATGGCCGCCGCTGGCATCGGCTAACTTGCTCACCAGCTCGGCATCCACCCAGTCGGCGGACAGACCAGCCAGAGTTGCCGACTGCCCGACTGTCTGGGCGATCTGCTCGTCGGCCCAGGCTGCCAACGGGATGGGATTCCAGCCGGTGTTCTTCCACGGCGAGTCGGGGCTTTCAAGAAAGTCCTGGAACTGGGGGCCGCCGGAGCAGATCAATGTCAATTCCTGAGAGCGATTGTTCGGCGTGTAGGGAAGGAGCAATTCGTGCAGGCTGGACAAAAGGCTCGGGCGCCAGGGTTGGGCCTGGATCGACTCGATGTCATCGATCAAAAGGGCCAGACGTAGCCCACGCCGTCCGGCTTCCACCACCTGATAGACTTCGCGGAAGCCCCGGTCGAGATATTTCAGGTCGCCATTGCCGACATACGCGTCCAATTGCAGCTTGAGCTGATCTTCATCCACCTGGCAGACGCCAAGCTGCTCGCGGGCAGTGCTGCGGAAGGCCCAGACAATGTTGCGCAGAAGTTCAGCCGGGCTGGTGGCATTGCCGAGCGTCACCCACACCGGCAAGATGGGGCCAAGAGCCGCCCACGGTTCACCGGGCAGAGATGCGCCGCTCAGCCGCTGCAACAACAGACTTCGCAGCGCCCGCAGCAGGCTGGTTTTGCCGCAACCAGCGCCGCCCAAGACGACGTGTAGCCCACCCTGGGGCGTGGCCAGGGCTTTGGCCAGCATCTGGAGTTGCGACTCGCGGCCGATCAGCCGGTCTGGCGTCTCGATAGGGGTGCGGAGGTCGGTGGGGGAGAAGGACATGGTGGGGGGATAGATAAAGAGCGTCAGTCGGTCGAGGTTAGCAAAACGGCCCATCGCAGCCAGGCCGCCAGGGCCTGGGCGGCGATGCGGTAGGCGCCCTCGCTTTCTTCGATCCAGCGCCATTCCGCCAGGCCAGACGAAGCGGGGGGCAGGTCCGAGCCGGGCGTCTTGCCACCAGCCAGTGCAAGAAGGATCTCCTGTTCGGCTTCGGACCACCCTTGCCACCATTGGCCGTAAAGTGGGCTGATGCGGATGTGTCGTTCGACAGCAGCAAGGACGTGGTCGCCGGTCAGGGCACGGTGGCGGGAGTCGCCGGCCTGAACCTCATCCAAAGCCAGGCCCAGAAGCTGGCGCATGAGCAAGGGATGGCCGCCGCTCTGGCGGTAAAGCGTTTCGATCACGCCCTCCGGGGCCAGGGTTGCGCCCGCCTGCGCAGCCAGGATGGAAGCCGCCGCCGCGGTTTCGGCCAGGGTGAAAGGCAGCACGGGCGGTTCTGGGTACCAGCCGGGGCCGCCGCGCCCATTGAGGATGCCGAGCAAAGCCACCTGTGGTCGCGTGGCCACGGCAGCGTTCCACTGCTCCCAGGCGGCCTGTTGTCCGTCGGTCAGATCGTCGATAACCAGGACCAGGCGTGGGGTTGTCGTCTGGCTGCGCAGGGCCTCGACTACGGCGTCGACCTGGTGCAGGATCGTTTCGAGGCGGTCGGCTGTGATTTCCTCGGAGCGGAAAGGCCATTCTGTCTGAGGATACTTGCGGGCGCCGTCGGCCAGGAGCGCTGCCAATAGGTCGCGCCCGATGGCAGCAGCGCTCAGATTACGGCTGCCGGCCCGGACGTAGGCGACGACATGATCGGTGAGCGCCTGGAGCGACTGCCAGGCCAGGGATGACTTGCCAATCTGAGGCGGGCCGGATAGGAGTAGGGTCTTGCCGCCGGACTTGCCAGCGGCAAGGCGGCCCAGCCACTCACTGCGGTCGAAGAAGTCGAGCGGGTCGAAGATGGGGCCAGTCAGCAGCCCGGCGTTCACTTCCCCCCGCGCGCGACGCAGCGCCATCTGCAGGGCGCCGGAGATATTGCCATCGACCAGGGCGCGGTGGATGGCGGCATGGCTGATGAGGACGATGTGTAGACCGGTTTGAGCCTGTAGATCGGCGATGCGGCGGTAGACCGCGGCATCGGGCGGCTCGACGACCACAAGGAAGGCCAGCCGTTGGCGCACTTCCTCGTTGAATTCGCTGGCCGCTGCAGTCAGGGTGGCATCCGCATCTTCTGCCCCTGGCCGGTGATTGGCCACCAGCCGGGCCATGAAGACCCGATCGGTCCCGCCGAAAGGTTCAAGTCCGGGCGGGGGTGGGCCGGATGACTGCAGTAGGAGCGTATCGCCGCGGGGGAAGACGGCCAGGCCAGCGCGTGCAAAGAATTCCCTGGCTTCGAGATAGACGCCGTTCTCTTCGCGCACCGACTTGGCCAGGCGCACTGCCTCGGCGCCTGTGCGCTGTTTCAGGATTCTGCTAATGGCTGGGGCGACCAGGCGATAGCGGCCATCGGGATCGCGTCGCAGCAATTTCAGGTGCGTACCCAGATGGCTGAGGGCGGCGGCGATTTGGGCGCTATTGGCATGGGCCTGGCGGGCTGACAGGGCGGCGATGATGGTTTCGGGCAGCCAGGGTGGGCGATCGGCTTCGATGAGGATAAGCTGTTCCAGTGGGCTGAGGGCAGACGGCTCGGCAAGGGCCACGGCCAACGTTCGCCGCCGGAAGAGGAGCAAGTCCAGCGCTGAAACCAGGGGAAGGCCATAAGGTCGGGCGAGGGCGAAGTAGGCATAGGTCACGAAGGCGAGGGCCAGCAGCAGGGGGACGAGAAGGGCGATCCAGGCTGCGATCTCACGCCAGAGGAGGGGGTACTTTACTGTGCCCTTGTACACACCTGCGGTCGTCCCAGCGTAGATAATGCCTTTTTGCCTGGGAGCGGCGGCCAGGACGGTGATTGGGGCGGCAATCGCCCCGGCCTCTTGCCAGGTGCGGCCGTTGTTCAGGCTCAGAAGCGAGGCAAAGGTGGGCGTCAGGGCGGTGGAAGCCACGGTCGTGGTCATCACCCCCATGTAAGCCAGCTGCGGATGAGTGAGGTCAGCGGCGATGGCTCCGAAGTCGCCTGAGATCAGACGCTGCCAATTCTCGCCGGTGCTGCTACCATAAAGCCCATCGAAAGTGCGGGTGTAGAGGCGATCCGGGCCGTGGAACCAGGTTTGCAGGCCCGCCCGCGGCGCGGCGGCCAATTCCTTGCCGAAGTAGACTTCGCGGCTCGCCAATTCCCATTGCCCGCCCCCATCCTGGCTGCGAAAAACGCCCGCGCCGCTGACCGCAGCGTAGAGATAGCCATCCGGCCCCACCACCAGCGAAGCGACGGTCGCCCCCAATCCGGCCTGGCTCGACAGTCCCTCCACAAAAACCCAGGCGCCCGCCAGGGGATCGTACATGAAAAGGCCGGCTGACTGCGTCCCGGCCAAGAGGCGTTCTCGACCTTCCCAGGGCAGCACCGCCAGGGAAATGATCTGTTTGGCCCCGCCCGGCTGGGCGTCAGGGTCGGGGTGCTGGAGGCTGTCCGGGGCCAATGGCGTCCAGGTGCGGCCGGCGTCGGTGCTCAGATAGACGCCGTCGCCGAACGTTCCGGCAAGAACCATGTTCTTGTCGTTCGACGATGCTGCCAGCGCCCACACCTGGTCGGCCTTGGGTGAGAATCCCTGGCTGCGTCGCTCCCAGGTTTGGCCGCCATCCGTGGTGGCATACAGACCCCTGTTTTCGGTTCCGGCAAAAAGGGTGTTGGCCGCAAAGAGCAGGGCCCGCACGCCGGCCGCGCCGGTTAGCGGCAGTACCTCCCACGTGTCGCCGTTGTCGGCCGAGCGGGCCACACCCTGGTTGTTCGTACCCGCATAGAGGCGGCGGCTGCGCTCGTCGCGCACCAGGGTCCAGGCTCCCATCCCCAGGCCCGTGGGCTGCCAGGGGCCATCTCCGCGGCGCACATAGGTCAGGTGGTCGCGCACACCGGCCAAAAGATTCCCTGTCTTGGGATCGAATGACAATGACCAGACATGGCTGCCGGCAGGCAATCCCTCGGCAATAGGCGTCCAGGCCTGGCCTTGCCAGACATAGACGCCATCGCCCCAGGTACCGGCAAAGAGGCGACCGGCATCATCTCCCACCAGTTTGTTGACCTGAAGGGCTTCCGGATGCTTCAGCCCTTCGTTCATGGCGCTCCACGTCTCCCCGCTATCGTTGCTGGCCCAGACGCCCTTGCCATACGTGCCGGCATAGACCTGCTGCGGATCGCCGGGATTGACCCACACCGCCCACACGGCGTCTTCCGTCTGCAGGCCTGTCAGCGCCGTGGGCTGCCAGTTTTCTGAACCCGGACGCAGCACGAACAACCCGGCGTTGGTGCCCACGTAGAAAGCCTCCCCCGCAGCAGTCAGGGCGCTGGCCAGGGCCTGTGTCTGCGCAAATAGGGTTCGCTGGCGAACATCCCACTCTTCAGGGGCAAGCTGCTGCTGCCAGCTTTGACCTCCGTCGGTCGTCTGAAAGACGCCGCCCTCGCTCCCGACCACCATGCGGTTGGGACTCGCCCGGCTGATGAGCAAAGCCCGCACCTTCAGAGCCGGGTCGTTGGGATCGCTCGCGCCTTCCAGGTTGTTGGAAAGGCCGCGATTGGTTGCCTGCCAGGTGCGGCCATCGTCTGTGCTCTGATACACGCCCTGGCCGTTGAGTCCGGCCACTAACACGCCAGGCCGTTCTGGGTGGATAGCCAACGCCCGCACCGAAGCAGCCTGCGGCCAATTGGTCGGCTCCCAGGTGATGATCGGTTTCTCCTGGCCCTGTTTGCCTGTGCAGGCGGCCAGGGCAAGCAGAAAGAGGGCCGGGCCGCAGATAGACCGGAAGAAGCGTAACACGAACGAGTCCTCGGTCATCGCCGCAAGGTAATGGTCGCGTACGACTCGGCGCCGAACGGATCGGGCGTCCAGCCGGTCAGGAACGGTTGCGGGCGGGCCACCAACAAGCTGGCAAGCTTGTAACGATAGAGGTCAGAGAGGACGGTGAAGGGGGTTTGCTCAGGATTGTCGGCAAACACATCGCTGGTCATGCCTGCTGCCATGTCGAGTGTCTGCTGGCGAAAGGCCAGCCAGCGTTCCTTCGTATCGGGGATGTACTGGAACATGATCTCGTCTACGCCCGGCGGCTCGCCCCAATAGTCGGGGTTGCGCTGTAAGAGCAGCCGGTTGCCGCTGTTCCAGGCAAAGCGGAACGGCCCCGTCCCCACCACTCCCACGCCCGAGCCGCCATAGTCCGCCCCGGCCTTCGTGATCGCCGTCGGGCTTTGGATGCCGAAGTGCGGGATGCCCAAGCGATTGATGAAGGAAGCATCCGCTTGATCGAGCACGAATTCGACCGTCAGATCATCCACCACTTTCGCGGTGGCGTTGTTGCCATCGAGCGCCACTTTCCAGAGTTCCGGCGTCGCCTGCCAACGATCGACGTTGAAGACCACCGCCGAGGCTGTTAGCGGTTCGCCATCATGGAAACGGATATTGGGTCGCAGTCTCACCGTCCAAACCGTGGCATCGTCGCTGACCTGCCAGGATTCGGCCAGGCCGGGCGCCACCTCCAGTTGTGGGACCACAGTCAGGGTGGCCCCGTTGATCGGAGAGCCGGCCAGACGTACAAGCGGCTCCAGCATCTGGTCGCTGGCAATCAAGCCCTCGGGGCCGAACACGAACGGGGCCAACGGGCCATTCGAGTCCAGGAACAGCGGTCCTATCACAGGGTCGAGCGTCTGGAAGCGGGCGGGCCAGCCGACCATGAGCGTGGTCGGCGTCACCAGGTCGATGGGGATGACGGCCGTGGTCAGGGCGGCGTTGGGGCCGGGTGGCAGTGGGTCGGCAATGGCCGGATAGGTGAAGCGCACGGCAGTGGCATTGGCAAAGTCGCGCAGATCGAAGACCAGATCGAAAATCACGGGCGCCCGGACGTGAAAACGGCCGGTAAGCGGTTCGTTTTCATCATCCTCTTCTAGCAGCAAGCGCGGGTCCCAGATGCTGAACTGATGCTGGATGCTTTCATCGGCCGAGATAACTTCGACCTGCCAATAGGGAAAGGCAGCCAATTCGTGGGTGCGGGCGTATTCGTCCGCCAGCCGCTGATCCAACAATTGGATGTTGCCATCGGCATCGACCGATAGGGTGAGCACCACTGCCCGGCGATGCACTGCGCCCGGCGCCTTCGGGTCGATGCTTTCTTTGTCGTCTTCCAGGATCGGCTCGTGACCGTTGGTGACGGCGCAATTGCCCGCAGTGGGGCAGTTGTGGAAAGCCACATCGCTGCAATAGCCGGCGGCGCAGCGCAGTTTGCCCCACTCCACACGCTCGTTGGCGGCGCGGGCGATGATGTTGCCGTAAGCAGGCGGCGTCGCTCGCCCGGCCCGCCGCATGAGCAGCCCGTTCTTGTCCGAAGGCGCCGGATCAGTGCGATAAAAAGACGCCAACGCGGTGGCCGATGTCACCTGGCTGCAAGCGCCAGAGGGAGTATAGGGGGGATGCGGTGTATTGGGCGGCGTGGCAGTCCACACCGGCGTACCCGATTCGGCCTTTTCGCACTGGCCTCGGTTTTGGTATAGATTCGGCGGGCCGGATGCAATCACCCAGTAGCCGCCGTTGTTGTTATATTCATCGGCCATCCCCAAGGCCGAGTGCCCCAGTTCGTGCAGAAAGGTGAGGTAGTGGTCTTTCTCGGAGGAGGAGATAGGGGCGCTGTTGGCGGTCGAGCAGTCGCCGAAGACGGCGTTGTGGATGATGAAGGCGACATCGTAAAAGGCGCCGAAGCTGGAAAGCGTGCGGGTGGGGTTGTTCTTGTCCAACTGAAGCACGCAGCCCGCCGCGGCGTCGCCCTGGACGTTGCGCTCGACATAGAAGCGGAACTGCTGCCGTAGGCTCTGATATTGGCTGCCGGCGGGGAAGGCTTTGTCGATCAGATTCTTGGCGTCGTCGAAGAAGGTTTGCTGCCAGGCGCCGTTGCCATAGTCGCTATCGGCGATCAAGAGGACATCGATCCTGGCTGTGGATTGGGCCTGGGCGCTCGGTACGGCTGCCGTCACAGGCGCGGACGGATCGGGCGCCCAGTCCAGGTTGTCAGGCGTGGTTGGGGGGACCGATGTGGATGTGGGAGACGGTGGCGTTGGCGGCGGTGGGGTGGCGGCGCCGCCGTTGCAGGCAAGGGCGATCAAGCCCAGAAGTAAAATGGCGAAAATGGATCGCTTAACTGGCGAAAAGTGCATGGCTCACCTCGCTCTTTGCAGGTAGCAGGGGACAAACGGAAACGCAACTGATTGGATCGATCATGGGGCGCCCGCCTGATTCGCTTGGTTCACCAGAGTCTTCAAGAGTGCTTTCCAGTTGCCGTTATCATCCTGACCAATGGCCTGCAGTTGATCCTTGATGATCAAACCGTTTTCTGGTTTCGACCAATTGAGGAAGTCCACTCCCCTCTCGATTGCCTGGGGAAGTTCCAGAATCCCGTAGTATTCGGGCCGAAAATCCGGCGACTGCACAAAGTCGGGCGGGGTATAGCGAAACATCAATTCATCTGGGGGATGGGCACCGTCGCACGCACCTGAGCCATCCCCTGCCTGAGGTTCGGAACCTGAAGGTGCGACCTTCGAGAGCAGCACCCGATTGCCTCGCGCCCATTGCCAGCGATAGGGACCCGTGCCAACAACACCAGCTGCGGGGCTGCCGTATGGGACGCCGCTGAGATCAGCCTTCAGCATCGCCGGCGGACTATGGATGCCAAAAAGTGGGTTCGCCAGACGGCGGAGAAATAGAGGATCGCTTGCAGGGAGAACAAATCGCACCGTGTGTCCATCAAGGCGCTCGATTTTCACATCTTCGATCGTGCTCCAAACGCTCTCCAGTTCCGTTTGCCTGGTTTGCCAACGCTTGAAGTTCGCGATCACCGCTTCGGCATCGAAACTGGCGCCATCGTGAAACGTCTTGCCTTCAACCAGATGCAGCGTCCATTGGCTAAGGTCATCGTTCGCGTCCCAAGAACTGGCAAGTCGCGGCTCCAGACCCTGATCGACATCGTGCGGTTCGCTCGCCGGGAGATTCGGCAGAAAACCAAACCGAGGTTGCGGGTACTGGAAAACGGAGCTATTGTGAACTATCTGCTGTTGTGTCACTGCCGATAGCGCCGCCAACGCCGCTGCATCGCCAAGTCGCAAGGGACTCACACCATAACTCGCGGCAGGCTGCTCTGCTGCGGGTGTTGTCTCTGCATAACCGACGAGCGGTTCCACCACCTGACCCTGTATGAAAGTGGCCATTTCTTCATATGTCTCAGGCCCGACCGGATCGATGACGCCGAAATCTCGGCGCTGCAACTGCTCTGGGATGCCAATGACGCAGGTCGATGGCAAGGACTCGATCGGCAAAGGCTTTGGCCTCAGCCACTGGTCCGGATCCACGGGAAAGCGATTGGCTAGACGCGGATAGGCAAACTGAACGGCGCTGAGATCGGCATAGTCAGGTTTGTCGAGTACGACCTCGAAATTGACATCCTTCAGAATCAGCATTTCGCCTGTCAGCTCGCCTTCGGCGTTTTCGCTCTCCGCGAGGACAAGACGAGGGTCCCAGATGTACTGCTGATCGAGAATGTCGCCACCCTCCGTCTTGGCGGTGTATTGCCAAAAAGGAGCCGCCGACAAGAGACGACCAGGAGCATAGCTATCGACAAGCTGTGGCTCTCCGACCGAGGTGATGTTTCCATCTGCATCGATATGATACTTGAGAACCACAGCGCGTGGGAGCAACGATGAGATGGTCCCTTCACTTGCAAATGCAGCCTGATAGTGGGCAGCGCCCGCAGCCTGGTCTCTTATCTCGTCTTGGTTGTGTTTGGCCAGTTGAGCGCAACCGATGTTGGCTTTGTTGCACTGCTGGCGCCCCCATTCGATCCGTTGAGCAATTGCGCGGGCGATGATTTCGCCATAGGCCGGCACATTCGATCCTGACCGCTCCATCAACAGACCACTCGCAAACAGGCCACTTTTCGGCGTTGAATGGTAAAAATCGGACACGTGATACCATGTATGGCTTAGCTGATCGTAACCCTTTTCTTCCAGCTTTTTGCATTGGGAGGTGCCCGCGGGAACCCACGGCGTTTTGCCAGTCGTCTCTTCACCCGCACCCTCCCACGTCATGCTCCCTGTTTCCGCGATCTTGCACTTTTCTTCGTCATGCCACATGTTCGACGGCCCGTAGCTGGCCGGGATTTCCCAGAAACTGGGCGCACCTACATATTCATCGGCCAGCCCAAACGCCGCGTGTCCCAATTCATGCAAGAACGTCAAGGGTTTGTCCACCTTCGCTGTGAATATCGACGTGCCGTTGGCGGTGAAGCAATCGCTCCCTCCATGTTTGTGAATGATGCCAACAGCATCGTAATGAACACCATAGGAGTATCTTCGGGCGAGATCGCCCAACGTGCTTCCCGAGGATGTAGCATCCATCTCCATCGCGCAGTTCGTGCCTGCACTACCACCATGCCTCGCCAATCGGAACTCGAACAGGGCATATAACTGCGCGTAGTCGCCCGCAAAGGCCTTGCCTAGCAAGGCGCCAACATCGCCAGCAAAGTCCTTTTCCCATCCGTTGCCGGCATAGTCATTGGCATCGGCAATGAGCAGCACATCGATCTTAAGAGCGGGGCTATGATTCAGCGGCTCGGCATTCGTCTCAGCCCAGCTCGTCGGTTTGGGCGCAGGAGGGGTAGTTGCCGGCGACGACACGGTGGCAGCAGAGGCAATCTCGGCCAGCCCCAGGCAAAGCAGTACGGCGAACAACAACGCTAACCGCAGTTCAGACTTCATCTCAAGTTCTTTGCGGTTTGACGCGCATTCGATGCCAGATCACCCCTACTGGAAAGCCAATGAGCAAACCAACAAGGAGTGCGCCGATGCCTGTCCTTTCCAGGGCCTGTTTGACACGACAGGGCAAGCCAATCAAGCCGTCATCACAAGGGGCATTGCCAACGTTGTTGCCCGCGGGAGGG
Source organism: Caldilineales bacterium (assembly GCA_019695115.1). Classification (GTDB taxonomy): domain Bacteria; phylum Chloroflexota; class Anaerolineae; order J102; family J102; genus SSF26. The sequence continues at coordinate 11,190 of JAIBAP010000101.1, forward strand.
CGATAGACATCGACCAACTTCCAGCCGATCAGCCGTTTGCGATAGATGCGCACCTCGTTGCTGCATTGACTGGCGCGCTGTCGCGACCAGGCCAACGTCTGGCAAGGGTTGCCGGCGCCGGCGCAGGTGGCGCTATTGGCGCCAGTGTTACGAAAGTGGACTGCCGAACCGGGACAGACGCCCTGGGCGCTGGCCGGGCGCGCCGATCCCAACAGCACCCAAAGCGCGACAACGAAGACGAAAGCCGCGGCAGTGGCCGCGACCCGGCTCTTGCGCCAGGAATAGCCCAAGACCAGGCCGGCTACCAGGCCGCTGGCGACGCCGATGATCTGGCCCCACGGCGGCGATGACTTGAGATTGGCAACATAGAGCGGCCACTCAGGGTGGCTGCTATCCCAGATTTGCAGCGGCTCGCGGCAGTCGCCAATCTGTCCGATGGCAAAGGACAGGGTCTGGCAGGGCGGCTGGCCGTCAGGGCCGCAGGTGGGGCTATCTTGACCGTTGGTGCTATCGACATAAAGCGCCTCGCCTGGGCACACGCCCTGCGCCTGGATAGGCGGCGCCCCGATCACGGCGCCGATTGCGGCGAACAGAACGATCAGGCTGAAAGACCATAGTGAAGTGCGCATGATACTGCCTCCAAAACGTAAAACGAGCTCAGATGCCACTCGTCGCCAACCCGATGCCAATAGCCGCCTGTGCTCACCATCAGGTGAGCACAAACCTACAGCCAAACACACACAGATGAACTTTTGCTCGATTCTAGCAAAGCAGGAGCTTTGCGTCAAGGAGTATTTTGGCTAGAATGCGTTCATGGACTATGAACTCGGATTGCGCACCCTCAAGAGTAAGCTGCCGGACGATGCTCGGCGCGATTTCGCTGTATTCGAGCAGCGTCTACGCGACAACCTGCGCCGCGAAAGGCTGTACGGCGGCACCGAAACGACGCGCGCCGACCGCGCCGCCATCATCGATGAACTGAACCAGCTGGCGCTGACCCAGGCTGGCGTCTCTTTCAACGATCTCTGCCAGGGCGTCACCACAACCCTGCCCCCATCCTTGCCGCCACTGACGCCCGAGGAGCGCCTGGGCACGAAGACCGCCGAGCTGGCGCAGCATGAGCGCAACCTGGGAATCCTCAATCTGCAAAAAGCCCCCTATGGCCTCACTCCCCCCCTTGATCTGATCAACGCCATTGCCTTCGAGGAAAGCGAAATCAGGCGACTGGAACGCGAGATCGATGAGTTGTCGAGCGAAATAGACACCGACACGACAGGTCAGAACCATCCATTGGCGCCAGACGCCTCGGCCTCTCCCGAAAACTGAGATGCTCATCGTCGAAGTCACGAACGCCTGTGTGGGAAATCTGATCGCAGCCGCGAATTGCACAAATTGACACGAATTCCAGGACTTTTCTTGTCACTGCGTGCAATTCGTAGCAAAATCGACGGTCAACTAGAGAAGACCGGCGGGGCGTTGACCGGACTTGAGGGCGACAACCTGTTCGACGGCGAAGGGCGGGTCGAAGAGGGTCGGGTCGAGGTGGTAGGCCCGGAACAGGTCGGTGATGAAGTGCATGCGGTCGGCCAGCCGGCCCCAGTCTTCGGCCCCGCTGCCGGTGGGGCTGTCGGGTGTCGGATCGACCCTGGCCAGCAGCACTTGCAGATCGGGGAGCGTGATCTGGCGTAGTTCGGGCGGGAAATGGGCGCGCACGTCCTGGCCCAGGCGCAGCACCCGGCCCCGGCTGAGGTGCAAGGTCATCAGGCGCCCGGTGATGGCCAGGTGGGCCTGGTGCTGGAAATCAGCGGCCAGCCGGTCGCGCGCCGCCAGCACCGGGTTACTGCGCCCGACCATCTCAGCCAGCCGCAGCCGCCAGCGCGAGCGGGGGTCGGGGAACAGCGCCGCCAATAACTGTCCCCGCAACTGGCGCGGGTCGTAGATGGGCGCGTTCATGGCCGCCACGATTTCGGGTTGCAGGCGCGTTTGCTCGTGGAAGCCGATCTCCAGGTTCCCCAACAGCAGCAGCTCGGCGCGAGGGCTGGCATCCATCTGACCCAGGGCCTGGTGGTAGTGGGCGAAGGCCCGGCGCAAGTAGTCCTGTCCATCTGGCGGGTCGCCGGGGCGCAGACCTTGCAGGAAAGCCGCCAGCCGGTTCTCGTCCGCTTGTCTGCCCTCGAACAGGGCCAGGAAGCGGGCGAACTCGTAGCCGATCTCCTCGAAGACCTTCTGGTTGCCGCGGGCCACGGCCTGGCTGGTGCGCTCGAAGGCTGCGGCCGGGTTGATGGCCTGCCACAACAGGTGGGCGGCGGCGCCAAAGTCCGGGCCCCCGGCGATGCCAGGGCCGTCGGCGATGCCAGGTTCGCCCAGGTCCAACTCTCCTGCTACCGCCGCCGTCTCATCGGAGCCGGCCAGCAACTCCTCCAGCGTTCGCCGCAAGTCCTCTTTGCGGATGCTCTGCCCGGCCTGTTTCGAGGCCCAGGTTGCCACGGTGCACCAGTTGGCCCCGGCCCCCGTCTGCGCCGCCATGGCCACGGCCAGCTCGTGATAGCACTGCGTGATCTGGAGGTTGCGCAGCACCGGGTCGGCGATGGCGGCGATGCGTTGGACGTCGGAGGTTGTGGGTGGAATGGGGGACGAGGGCATAAGGCAGGATATGGAACCTGTTCGGGAGCATAGCATCAGCCCGGATGGCCGTCATTCGGCGTTCACTGCGGCAATGACTGGGGTTCGTTAAGCCCGGCCGCTTCTTGAACCAGTGTGGCAAAGCGTTGGCTGAACCGGGCAGCGGGACCGCCGTCGATAATGTCGTGATCGAACGTGACCGTCAGGCGCAGATGCTCCCTGTTCGTGATCTGGCCATTCTCGACCATGGGTTTTTGCTCGATCCCCCCCACGGTGATGCAAAGCGTGTGGCCGGCGAGTGGGATCCCCCATCCCGCGATGCTGCCAAACATGCCCACCGAAGTGACCAGGACGGTGCCGTTGAAGCTCTTCAAGAGCGTCGGGACCCGCTGGGCAAAACGAAAGAACAGGCTGCGCATGAAACGAGGAACCAGGACATACCAACGCAGCCAGCGACCCCAGGCGGTATCTACAAGCTCCTTGTTTTGCAGGGCGCGGATCTCGCGGTGGATCTGCCAGACCGACTTGCGATTGGCGGCCCTGATGACCGTTTGGAGGACGACGGGTTGGCCGTGCTGCTGCCGTTCCACCGGCAGCGAAACGTCGACATCATCGAACAAAACGAGGCGATTGCGCCAGTCGCGATAGCCGTGTAGGTGTTTGTCTTCGTCGACCGCCCTGGCGCAGCAATAGACGATGAAGCCGGTGAAGGATAAGGACTCGCCGGAGGTCTCTTTGATGCGGCGCAAATGTTCACGAGCCTGGCTGATATCGACCTCGATCAGGCCGTGGATACAGTGCTTCCTTGCCGCCAGCTCCATGCCGTCGATGACCAGTTGCCGGAAGGGAGGAATGGGTTCTGTGACGTGTGGGGTATCAGTCATGAACTGACTGCCTCTAGCAGCCTGGTCCTGTTATCGTTTGGCGCGAAGTTCTTCGCCCACCACCCGAAGCAGGATGTCTTCCAACGGCTGTTTGCGACTCTGAATGTACTCTCGTAACGCATGGTTGATGAGGCTCTGATAGTTGCCTCCGTCCATAGCGTGTGCTTCGCCGCGAAACCATTCGAGCACATCATCATCGATTCGAATCGTGATCCGGGTTTTGCCGTGCGGCAGCGGGTCGATCGCTCCACGCCTGCCGGCGCTGAAGTCATAGCTATCTTCCATGGTTGACTTTCGTGCGGAAGTGCCGTGAGCGGTGATATCATCGCTCTTGGCACTGGAATCGTATGACCTATCATCTTACCAAGGGTCAAAGCAATCGTAGTTTCGTTGCACAGCGATGCGCCCGTCGCGGATTTCAAAGTGGATGGCAATGTGCGCCTTCATGATGGAACCAGCCGCCAGGGTTCCAATCGCTACGGCCAGCGTCCCAGTCCAGACGACTTCAACCGCAACACGCGAGTCCTCCACCGTTTCCGATTGAATGTCATAGCTTTGTTGGCTCAGCATCTTCTGGCCCTGTTGGGCGCGCAGAAGAAGGGTGGCAAGGTCGCTACGCCCGCCATTGGCATTCAATCGATTCGGGAATTCGATTTGAACTGCGTCCGGCGTGAAGAATCGCGCCAGATCATCTCCTGTGGCGCCTGAAGCTAACGCATTGAGATAGGATCGGATCAATTGGCGGTTTTGTTCTTTCTGATTCGGCATGAATATCTCCATATTTCAGGTGCGACGCACTTCCAAAGTGCGTCGCACCTGCACATCCGAACGATAGTCGGGTCGGTGCACATCTTAGATGCGTTTGGGCGTCGTGTCAACGCCCCGGCGCAGTTGCTTTGTCTTCCGACCACACCAGCGGCAGCCTTGTCCTCATCTCACACCACCCCGCCTTTTGCCCCAAGCGCCCAAACCCTGTACGATCCTCCCCCGGCAACTTGTCTTGCCGCCCACTCCCGCTTTCCAGTTATCAGTAAGCAGTAACCAGTAACCAGTAACCAGTAACCAATTACCAGTAACCAGTAACCAGTAACCAATTACCAGATACCGTTGGTTTATTTATAGTCAAGTAGCCAATGCAAGAGCAGCGAAGGATGAGCGTCGAGTGGTGGAGCGAGTATTGCCACGAAGCCAGGCAACCGCACTGGTCAGATTCATGGCAGCGG